>CANRIQ010000037.1 GCA_947630655.1 uncultured Clostridia bacterium
CGGTAAGCTGTGTGGTGGCAGTGATTTCGTCCGGGTTTGTGCTGTTGTATTCGTCAAAATAAAGCTTGTTATCGCGAAGCTCAAGCCGACAGCAATCACCGTTTTTCCCCCAAGCCGTGTAAAAGCTGTTGTGCTTTATATCATATACATTAACGCCACCGCCCACTATACCCGAGCTTGAATAGCCGTACGCAATCTCGCGGTAGCCGTCGCCGTTCAGGTCAACCGCATAAACAGAGTATATCGGCATTCCCGAGCCTACATTATGCTCGAAATTTTTGCCGATTTCGGTAATCGCGGTCTGCGTGCAGACGAATTCCAGATCGGGAAACTCCTCCAGCTTGAAATTCTTCACGGGGTCGCCGTCCTCCGAGTAATCGGAGAGGTTGAAAAGCTCCTCCGCGTCGGACGGCTCAACATCCCAAAAGGGGTTCTGGTTGTCGTTAGAAGTGCTGCCCGAATTGGTCAGAGAATTTTGCGCCTCGCGGACTTTCAAAACATGCCCCGCAAGCAGGGTTATCCCCGCGACAGCCGCCGCGCATGCCACTGCCGATAAAGCTATCCTCATCGGGCGGGAATTTTGCGCAGGATTCAGAGAGTAGGTTTTTGGAGCGGCTTCTGTAATAAAATTATCGTCAATTTGTTCGATAGAATCAAGAAAATCTTCTGCCTTCATACCGAATAACCCCCTTTCTTTAAATGCTCGCGGAGCTTTTTACGCGTCCGCGACAATATAACCCCGACATTATTTGCCGTCAATCTGTTTTCAGCGGCGATTTCTTCAAGCGACATACAGTACCAGTACCGCTGAACGAAAACTATTCTGTAAAGCTTCTTCACGCCCTTTAAAAACTCGTTTATCTCGCGCGAAAGCTCGCGGGCGTTGAAATAATCCTCGGTATTGCTCCCCCCTGCCGTGTCGGAAAGTTCTTCCAGAATAGCCGAAATTTCGCCCTCATCGGGGCTTCCGCCGCGTTTTAAAGCATGCTCCGAGCGCAGGCGGTTTATCGCAAGGTTGCGGACAAGCTTTCCGAAAAACGCCGCGGGATTTTCGGGAGAATTCGGCGGAATAAGCTTCCATGCGGAATAAAGCGCGTCGTTTACGCACTCCTCCGCCGCCTCGTGGTTGTTAAGTATCCCGTAAGCTATCGATGTCAGATACCGCCCGTATTTCCCCTGCACCGAAGAAAGCGCGGTTTCATCGCGGCGGTTAAAACACTCGATTATCTCGCAGTCCTCCATATTTTGCCTGCACCCCCTTTATATATTTCAAAGAGCCCTTTCACTTATATACACAAATTTTACCCCGTTTATTTTACAGAAAAACATCACAAAAATCTGTCTGAAAAATTGTGCAAAATGGCAATTGACACATACAATATATTGTGATAAAATAAAAATACACACAAAATATCGGAGGGGAATTGCAAAATGGTTGATGTAAATATTACGGGCGGAAAGCTCGGAAGAGACGAAATTGATTTCTATATCGAAAAGGCGAAGGCGAAATATCCCGAAAAGCACCTGCGTTCGATCGATCTGGAGGTCGACGGCGATTTTGTAAACGCGCAGTATCATTTTTCCGACGCGCCGTTTCAGAGAATTCGCCGCATTACGGGGTATCTGGTCGGGACGCTGGATCGCTTTAACAACGCAAAGCGCGCCGAGGAAAAAGCCCGCGTAAAGCACGATGTGCAGTGATTTATAAAAACCTACAAAAAGCACCCGTCATAAGGCGGGTGTTTTTTTATGCTGATTGTGTTGAAATTATTACATTTTTTCCGCTGCGCTTGCCGACATACAGCCGTTTGTCCACCACGGATATAAGCGAGTCGAACTCGCTGTGAGAATCGGCGCGGGCTCGCAGACCGTTTTTCTCCACCTCGCCGCTTTCCACGAGAATGCTCTCCTTCTCCGCGCTGTCCGCAAAGCCGAACGTCATGGACACCCTCACCGACTGCCCCTCGTGAGTAATATCAAGCTCGTTTATGCGCTTTTTCACCTCGGAAAGCCGCGACAGGCACTCCTCGCGCTCTCCCAGCATAACGAGAAGTATCTCCTCGCCGCCCCACCTGCACGCCATATCGCCCGCCTTCGCGGAATCGAGAATTATCTTCGAGACCGACTTCAGCACAATATCGCCGCAATCGTGACCGTAGGTGTCGTTTATCTTCTTAAAATCGTCAAGATCGCCCATAACTATACAATATGAGCTTCCAAGCTGTTCCAGATTTTCAAAATACTTCCACAGGCTGTGCCTGTTTGAAAGCCCCGTAAGCGCGTCGTGCGTCGCGATGAAATTCAACTGATCGTTGGTTTCGCGGAGCTTTGAAAGCAAATTCATGACCTCTGTGTAAAAAATTACCACAAACGTCACCATCATTATCATCGCAAACACGATGTTCACGCCGCGCAAAACGGCTACCTCGGTGTCGGACAGAACGTGCATACCCGTGATTTCATACACCGTGCCCGCCGTTTCGACAAACGTAATGACCGCCGCTAAAATTATAAGCGTAATTCCGCCCATACCGACGGCGGTTTTGACAAAGGTCTTTTTGTCGCAGTAGCAATAGAGATAGTACGCGTAAAGCGGAATTGCCATAAGCGGATAAAGATGGAACGACACATCAAGCCCCTGGATTACCGTCACAATCACCGCGTGAGTCAGCACCTCGGCAAACATCGCGATAATCCACCCCGCGGGCTTTTTCCCCATGCCGTATTTGAGCGTCACAATGCCGAAAATTGCATACAGCATCACGCTTATGACGTTTATAAGTGCCATCATAAAGAGCTTGAAAACCACGAATTCGCACAAAAAGGTCAGGTGCATAAGACCTGCCGCAAAGCAGGTGTAACAAAATCTGAACGTAATTCTCGTTTCAAGAGCGTTTTTTCTCATAGCTATGTACCTCTTAATCAATAAGGAGTAAAGGCTTTAGAATTTCATTTAAACACTATAATTATACCACATTATGAGTAAAAAATCAAGGAGAATTTGAGTTTTGACGTTTGTAGGATTGCACAAAAAATCGTTAATCTCTTGACAACTTTTTAATAATATGATATAATTAAGATAATCGCTTTCGGGCGATAATACTTAATGAATATGGAGGAGCTTTTATGAAGTATGTATGCCCTGTATGCGGATATGTTCACATTGGTGATTCCGCTCCCGAAAAATGCCCGCAGTGCGGCGTTCCGGGAAGTAAATTCAAGGTAGTTGAGGAAGACGGAAAGCTGAATTTCGCGTGCGAACACGAAATCGGCGTTGCAAAGGGCGTTCCCGAGGAAATTCTTGAGGGTCTGCGCGCGAATTTCACCGGCGAATGCACCGAAGTGGGTATGTACCTTGCTATGGCAAGAGCCGCTCACAGAGAGGGTTACCCCGAGGTTGGGCTGTATTATGAGAAGGCAGCTTATGAGGAGGCGGAGCATGCCGCGAAGTTTGCGGAACTGCTTGGAGAAGTGGTTTCGGCTTCTACAAAGGAGAACCTTACAAAGCGCGTTGCCGCTGAACACGGTGCGACTCAAGGCAAGCTTGACCTTGCGAAAAAGGCTAAGGAGCTGAATCTTGACGCTATCCACGACACCGTTCACGAGATGGCACGCGACGAGGCCCGCCACGGCAAGGCGTTTGAGGGGCTTCTGAACCGTTATTTTAAGTAATCTGCAACTAATCGACAGGAGGTAAATTATGGAAAAATATGCTTGCCCGTGCGGGTATGTTTACGACCCCGCAGTCGGCGATCCCGACGGCGGAATTGCTCCCGGAACGAAATTCGAGGACATTCCCGACGACTGGGTTTGCCCCGTGTGCGGTCTTGGCAAGGACGCGTTTGAGAAGGCGGAATAAGGCGTTTTTATGAAGAATTTCAAAAACTTCACGCCAGAAAAATATTCCTCTCCCAAATACCGCAAGGTTTCGGACGGAATTTACGCGACCAAAAACCCGCGAATTGACGGCGAGGTTTATGTAACGAGTATGACTTTTGAAATGGAGCCCGAATGTTACGGCGAAGAGGACGGCTGTCCGACCAACATCACACAGGTTCCGTTTGAAAATCTTCTGGACGAATTCGACCTTTTTGTGTCGGATTTTTACGACGACCTCAACGAAAAGAGCGAAAAGCTCTGCTATCAGGAATTCGGCTCGACGGAGCTTGAATGCATCCAAAAGCTCAGAACTATCCTCGGAAAGCGCGTTTATGCGGTTTTAAAAACCGACGGCGACGACGAGTACGAAGAACTTGTTATTGAGTAACAAAAATTCCCCTCGGGTATCCGAGGGGAATTGCTTTTGTAAAATTAACCCTTTACTGCGCCGAGAGATACGCCCTCAACAATGTACTTCGAAATGAAGATGTACACGATAACGACAGGTATAATCGCGATAAGAACCGACATATATACCTTACCCAAATCGGCAGCCGCACCGCCCGCCGCAACGTTTGCACGCAAATCAGCGATCAATACAGGAACCGTCTTGTATTTGCCGTCCGTGATAATCAACGACGGAATGAAGTAGTTGTTCCACGCGGAGGTAAACGCGAAGATAAGCTGTACAGCCATTGCCGGGAAAATCATCGGCAGAGAGATCATATTGAAGATTTTGAACTCTCCCGCGCCGTCAACACGAGCCGCCTCGACTACTTCCATAGGAAGCGCGCCCTCGATGTATTGCTTCATATAGAAGAATACCGCAGGAGCAGCGATTGACGGGATAATCAGCGGCCAGAAGGTGTTGTCAAGACCCCAGTTATTAACGAGTCTTACAAAACCGAGTGCCGAGATCTGCGTCGGAATCATCATTACAACCATAATGAAGTTGAACGCAAATTTTTTCAGCTTGAAATCGTAAACGTGAACGCCGTAAGCGGTCATTGCCGAGAAATATGTCGACAGAATACTAGCTCCGCCCGCAACGAGAAGGGAGTTCAACAGTCCGCGTCCGAGCGTGCCGCCCGACATCGCAAGCTTTATATTATCAATAAAGTGCGTCGAAGGCAGGAGGCTGAAGTTTGTAGCAATCGTCAGCTCGCGGTGCAGCTTCGTCGAGTTTATCAGCAGGAGAACGAAAGGAGCAAGCGAAAGAACAGTAACAAAAATCAGGAAGATATACGACAAAATCCTTGCCGCATTGGTCTGAATTCTGGCGTTTTTGGTTTCGCCGGTAGTATTATACGTTGTTGCCATCTTTATACCCCTTTCTTGGCTTTCTTCTTAGGCTTGTCGGGACTTGTCACCATCGTCTTGTAAACAATGAAGCTCAACACGCCCGTTACAATGAAGACAAGCACGGAAATCGCGCCCGCTACGCCGTAGTTCTTAGTTGTGCTGATATAACCGTTCAGCATGGTGATAAGCGTAGAGCAGGTGCCTGCGGGTTCGCCGCCGTTGGTAAGAATCTGCGGAACATCGAACATTTGCAGACCGCCGATAAGAGAGGTTATCGCAACGTATACCAAAATCGGCATAAGCAGCGGCATCGTTATCTTACCGAATACCTGAATAGAAGTCGCTCCGTCTATGGAAGCCGCCTCAAACAAGCTCTGGTCGATACCCATGATACCCGCCATAAGCAATATCGTGGTGTTACCGAACCACATAAGGAAGTTGATAAAGGCGACAAGCGTTCTTGCTGTCCACGTCTGATTGAAGAAATATACCGTTTCGCCGCCGGTCTGTGCGATGATCTGGTTAATCGGACCTACCGCACCAAACAGCACGAAGAACAACATCGCAAAGGACGCCGCCATGATGAGGTTAGGCATATAAATTACCGTCTTAAAGAAACGCTGTCCTTTAATGCGCAGTCTCGCGCTGGTGAAGATAACCGCCAGCAGCAGCGAGAAAACAAACTGCGGAACCGCGCCCATAACCCACATTATCATGGTGTTCTTAAAGCTCTGCAAAATTTGCAGCTGACCGTTGTTGATGAACGAGGTCTTGTCAAACAACATCTTATAGTTGTCTAATCCCACGAAATTAGGACCTACAACATTAAAGCCCTGCACGCGGTATTCAAACAAGCTGTAGTAGAAGGTCGAAAGAAGCGGCACAAGCGTGGCGACAGCATATACAATAAAGAACGGAGCAATGAATATGTAGCCCCATTTTGCATAACTTACCAGTTTATGCTTTTTGTTCATTGCATTTACCTCTCTCCTGTAGTTTATTTTCTGTAACAGAATGTTACAAAATGGGGCGAGACGAGATTTGCTATCGCCTCACCCCACGGGTTTAGGTCAGTAAAGAATTACCGATTAGTGTGTAATTGACGGGTCAACCTTACCAAGGTCAGTGTAGAACTGGTTCAATGCAGCATCCTTATCTTTGAGCTTACCTGCGAAGTATTGCTCCATATCGTTCGGCAGAGTCTCGTTAAAGGTCTGGTCGATAGTGGTGTGCAGGCTGGAATCCCACTTGATGTCGTTTACGAACTCACCGAGAAGCTTAATGTCGTTCTGACTGCCAAGGAACGGGTTGCCGTAGCTTGCGTCGTTAGCGAACTTCTCAACAATCTTCTTGTTGTTCGGGAACTGAGGATTGTCCTGAGATCTGGGGTTGCCGGTAAGAGCCTGGTTGGAAACTTCCTTAAGATCCTTACCTTCAACAAGCTTAGTAACAACCTCTTCGTCATTGATGAAAGCGTCCATGATGGTCTTAACAGCGTCAACGTTGTCGGTGCCGTTTGCACACATCATCCAAGTGCCGCCCCAGAAGTGAGGAGCAGGACCAGGGATCAGTACCCAGTCGCCGTTGGTTTCAGCCTGAGCGGTGCCCATAGAGAAGCTGAAGTACCAGGTCGGACCGAAGCAGCAGAACATCTTGCCGTCTTTACCCATCTGAGCGTTCTTTTCATCGGACCACAGCTCTGCGGTCGGGATAACGTAGCCGTTATCAACGAACTTCTGAGCCTGATCGAACCAGTTGTTGAACGCGTCGGTAGGAACAAACTTGTTGTCAGCGGTAAGGTAGGACTGGTTGGAGTTGTTTGCGAATGCACGATAGGTCTCAACAGGAGAAGCTGTCATATAGTAGCCCTTGTCCTTGCACTGCTTTGCAACATCCTCGTACTTCTCCCAAGTGTCGAGCTTAGACTGAAGCTCATCGGGATCGTCAGTACCGAGAACGTCCCTAGCGATAGAACGTCTGATGATCATAGCGGACGGGCAAGCCTGGTGAGACAGACCCTTGATCGCGCCGTTCTGATCCTTTGCTGCGTCCAGAGTGTACTGGTAGCAGTTGGAGGTGTCGGTGATACCAACCTTATCGATCGGAACAGAGAGGTTAGACCAAGCGTACTTCTTGATGTAGTCAGCCTCTGCGAGGAACAGGTCGATCTTGTCGTCAGCGGAAGCGTCTACGTTGCCGGGAAGCTTCTGGTCGAGGAGCTCGAGCTGGTATGCAGCACCGTCGTTGGTCTTCTGAACATACTTAACATTGAGGTCAGCGGGGAGCTTATCTCTTACATAGCTCTCGAAGAACTCGATCCACTCGTCGTTCCATACAGCGATAACGAGGGTCTTACCATCGTTAGAGGTGGTGTACTGGAAGTCGGAAGCACCGCTGTTGTCGCCGGAATTAGCACCGGAGTTGCCGGAACCGGAACCGGAGTTGTTGGAATCGCCGGAGTTGCCGCTGGTGGTGTCGTCCTTACAGCCTGCCAGAGACAGAACTGTAGCTGCAGCGATCATAGCTGCAAGAATTCTTTTCTTCATTGTTGATTTCCTCCTAAATTGGTTATAATTGTTTCGCGCGGGGAGACCCGTTTGAAACAGCCAATGCAGTCATCAGGTAAACTAGGATTATGCGTTTCCTGATTTCATTGTTAGTTTAACACAAATCGAAAAATTTTTCAAGTGTTTTTTGAAAAAATTTTCACAAACTTTTCAGAAAACGTTTTCATTTCAAGGCTTGTTGTGGATTTTGCCCATTCGTTTACTTTATAACTTAACTAATACCGTCAAATTTAATCTTCCCGAAAAAGGCTTTGTTATGCGCGTTTACAGCAATTACGTTTATTTTTTACTTAAAATTGCATTTTCTACAACAATTTTGTAACCTTTTTGTAACCTTTGTTTGTGCAAAGTGACAAAATTTAACCGTTCTAATTTGTAAACGATAACAAGTCCCTATAAATGGAAATTCCCCGCCGATAAGCACAGCGGGGAAAATTCGTCATTACAAACCCGGATTAAACCGGATTATACAGGGTGAACCTTATTTGCCTTATCCGCGTGATCGGCGTCTATGCCTACCTTGCGGTCGCGGCGTTTCTCGAAAAACTTCGGAGCAACCTTCGGGAACATCGCGTAGGTGAGAATATCCTCAACCGACGAGCCGTCGCACCACTCCTTCGCTTCCTCCTTCATAGCGTCGAACTCGGGCGAAAGCAGATCCGCGGGACGGCAGGTAATAGGCTCTTCGCCGCCGAGAATTTTCTTCCTGAACTCGGGATCGATCTCAACGGGCGTTTTGCCGTACTCGCCCTTGACAAGCCCCTTGAACTCCTTTGTAACGGTCTTGTAACGCTCTCCCATGATGACGTTGAACACCGCCTGCGTGCCGACAATCTGGGAAGTGGGCGTTACCAGCGGCGGGAAACCGCTGTCCTTTCTTACGCGCGGAACCTCCTGCAAAACCTCCTCGAGCTGGTCAGCCTTCCCTGCCTGCTTAAGCTGCGAAAGCAGGTTGGACAGCATTCCGCCGGGCACCTGATAAATCAGCGCGTTTGTGTTGGTAGCAAGCATTGACGGGTCAAGCAGACCGCTGTCGATGTACTTCTTACGAAGCTTCATAAAATAATCGCGGACCTCGTTTAACGCGACAAGGTCTATCCCCGTGTCGTATTCCGTGCCCCTGAACGTCGCGACAATGGACTCCGTCGGCGCGTGAGACGTTCCGAGAGCAAGCGGGCTCATCGCCGTATCGACAGCGTCCACGCCCGCCTCGACAGCCTTTATAATGCACATCGACGCCAAACCCGAGGTGTAATGCGTGTGAAGCTGGATAGGGATATTCACCGCGCTCTTAAGATCCTTTACAAGGCTTTCCGCCTCGTACGGCGTAAGCAACGCCGCCATATCCTTAATGCAAATGGAATCCGCGCCCGCGCTTTCCACCTGCTTTGCATAGTTCATATAATACTCGTGAGTGAACACCTCTCCAAGCGTGTAGGAGATAGCCACCTGCGCGTGACCCTGCTCCTTTTTGGCAGCCTTAATTGCGGTTTCGAGGTTGCGGATATCGTTCAGCGCGTCGAAAATGCGGATAATGTCAATGCCGTTAGCTATAGACTTCTGAACGAAATATTCAACCAGATCATCCGCATAATGGCGGTAACCGAGCATATTCTGCCCTCTGAACAGCATCTGAAGCTTAGTGTTGGGCATTTCTTTTCTCAGCGTGCGCAGTCTCTCCCACGGGTCTTCATCAAGAAATCTTATGCAGGAGTCGAACGTCGCGCCGCCCCAGCACTCCGCGGAATAGAAGCCTATTTTATCCATCGTGGAGAGAATGGGCTTCATATCGTCAATCGACATTCTCGTAGCGAGCAGCGACTGGTGCGCGTCGCGGAGAACGGTTTCGGTAATTTTCAGTTTTCCCATATCGGTTCTCCTTACGCGTTGATAGTGATAACGGGAGCTCCCGTCTCAACGGAATCGCCCTTGTTTACGCAGACAGCCGCCACTGTGCCGTCTCTGTCGCAGACAATGTCGTTTTCCATCTTCATAGCCTCGAGAACAGCGACAACCGTGCCGTTTGTGACCTTATCCCCGACCTTAACCTTGACATCGACGATAGTCCCTCTCATCGGCGCGTTTACGGGAGTGCCGCCCGCCGCGGGAGCCGCCTTTTTGGGAGCTGCCGCCTTAGGTGCGGGCGCAGCCGCAGCCGCGGGAGCCGACGAGCCTGTGCCTGCTTCCTCGACCTGAACATCATAAGCGTTTCCGTTTACGGTAATAATGTAACTTTTCATATATTCTACCTCACTTTTATTTAATTCGTGTAATTACAGCGAAATATTCGCATGCTTTCTCGCGGGAGAGCTTTCGCGCTTGCCCGAATATACCAGCAGCGCGCCGTATACCGCCTCATAAGCGTTTTCAGCCTCGACAACCTGATCCGCCATGCCTGCTGCCGCCGCCGCAAACGCGGAAATATCGGCTTCCCCTGCGAATGCCGCAAGAGCCTCGGGGTTCATCGGGGAGATTTCTGCGTTTTCGAGAGCGATTGTCGTATCCGCGCCCGCGAACGCCACAGCCGCCGCGCCGTAAGCCTTGCCGGTGATGAGATTTATCTTCGCGGTGGTGGAATTTGCATACACCTGAGCCAGTCTTGCGCAGTCGCGGACGCTTCCCGCAAGCTCTGCCGCGCTGCTTCCCGCAAATCCCTCGGTATTGACAATTGTCACAACGGGAATAGAAAACGCGTCCGCAAACTCAACAAATCTTGCAATCTTCGCGCAGTCCGCCGCCGTCAGCTTTTCAGCCCTGTCGGTGGTGACAAACGCGATGGTGGAGGCGTTTACCGCGGCAATTGCCGTTACCGCCGCCGAACCGAATTTTTCACCGAGCTCAACCGCCGTGCCCTTGTCCGCAAACGCCGAAACAAGCTCCATGCCATTTAAAGCCGCGGTTATGTTCCCGTCCGACTGCGCCGCGTCCATAAGGCAATACGGTGCGGAAAGGTTATTTTGCGGGAGCATAGCCATCAAAAGCTTTGCCTTATCGACAGCGTCGTCGTTATCCTTTGCCAAAATCTGGCAAACGCCCGCCTTAGCCGCATTTTCGGCAGTACCCGCGCCCGCAAGCTTGCCGTCCGCGTTGTTGAACGGAGCGGTCAGAAACAGCTCGCTTTTCTCGGTCGCGATAACTATATCAGCCGTCGCCGCCAGCATTGCCGCGCAGCCCGCGCAAACGCCCGTAATTACGGCAATCTGCAGAACAACGCCCGAAAGCCGCGCCGACGCGGTGAGAATATCCCTGTAATCCGCCAGAACGCCCGCGCCCTCGGCGATATCGCCGCCCTTGGAGTCGTAAAATCCCACAACGGGGCAGCCCGCCTTCGCCGCAAGCTCGTACACGCGCTTTATCTTCAGAGCAGCCGCCTTATTTACTGCGCCGCCCTTCACGCTTACGTCCTGCGCGAAAACAAACACGCTGACGCCCAATACCGTGCCGCAGCCCGTCACAACGGAGCTTTGTTCGCCCTCTGCGGACAAAAACTTATCCGTTTCCGAAAAGCTGTCCTCGTCCAGAAACGCGGCGACCAGTTTTCTCGCATCGCTGTCGGGAACGCTTTGTTCCATTTCAGCCAACGTCTTTTTCAATGCCATAATTTTCCTCCTATTTAATAAGGGATTGCGGAAATGTAATTTATTTCCATACAAATCTCAAAAAATATCCACATAAATTATACAACATCTTTCAACAAATAACAAGGTGTTTTTTCGGTTCGGGAAATTTTTTACGTTTTGATACAATTTCTTATCAGATTTTTGTGCAATTTCCCGAAAGGCTGATGCTGCCAAAAATTAACAAACGGCTTTATAAAGGCAATTTATTTGGAAAAAGTTGCCTAAAAGTGAAAGTTTTGTGAAAATTAGCACTCTCCTCTTGACAGTGCTAAAAAGTTGTGCTATACTGGGGTCAGAACAAAGGAACAGACCGGGCGATAAGCCCGAACTTCCGTCCCGTTGCTCAGAAACATAAGGTGTGAAAAGCCGCCGAAAAACGTTGATTTTGGTGACTTGTGTTGAGTAAAAGGAGGACTGACCTATGTTATTTCCTGCAATTTTTGGTGAGAGCTTGTTCGATGATTTCGACAGATTTCTTGACTTCCCCGAGCCGGGAAATTTCCCCGACATCGACAAAAAGCTGTACGGCAAACACGCCGCAAGAGTGATGAAAACCGACGTTCACGAGCATGACGATGTTTACGAGCTGGACATCGACCTGCCGGGCTTCAAGAAGGACGAGATAAATCTCGACCTCGAAAACGGTTATCTCACTGTCGGCGCGGCAAAGAGCCTCGACAAGGACGAAACCTCAAAGGAGGGGAAGCTTATCCGTCAGGAACGCTATGCGGGTTCTATGCAGAGAAGCTTTTTCGTCGGGGAGAACATCTCCGAGGACGAGGTTAAAGCGAAATTTGAGGACGGCGTGCTGAAGCTTACTATCCCCAAGAAAGACCAGCAAAAAGCTGTCGAACAGAAAAAGCATATCGCTATAGAGGGCTAAAAACAGCGGCTGCCGTGCTGAATGCACGGCAGTTTTTTTGTTTAGTTGTGACCGCCGCACCCTCCCGCGAAAAACGCGTTTATGCTCTCGATTTCGGGCTTGTCGCCGATAAAGCGGAGCCGCCGCAGAAGATCGGTGTGTTCGGGCAAATCAAACCTTGCCTTGTCAACACCGTGCAAGGCTAAGAGGTTCAGAATTGCGCGGATAAGCCCGTCCGCGAACGGCTCGGCGCAGTCAAGCTCGTTTATCACGAACGTTTCGAGCTGCCCCGCGGCAAACTCCCCCGCAATCCGTCCGAGAACCTCTCCGCGCTCGGTCGCGACATACTCGATTTTATCGGTGTTGTTCTTGTTTTGTAAAATTTCAACCATATATTACCGCCTGTAATTTTATTTTTCGTTACGGGAACGCTTTTTATCGGCAGAGCTTGCGCCGCCCGGCAGCTACTCACTCCCCGTTGCATGGATTTTCACCCTCGGCAACTGCTGTCGCACGAAAACCGACCCGCAAAAGCTCAATTTTCCCCGCGCTAAAGCGTTAAACTGGAAAAGCCGTCTTTCATGCCCGGCAGCCACTCACTCCCCGCCGCGTGGATTTTCACGATTGGCAACCGCTGTCCTGCGAAAACCGACCCGCAAAAGCTCAATTTCCCCGCGCTAAAGCGTTAAACGGGGAAAGCCGCATTCCATGCCCGTCAGCTACCCGCCTGCGTTGCATAGATTTCCGCCCTCGGCAACCTTACACGAGAGAACTCCCGAACGCTTTCGGAGGAATTCGCGCCGTTATGTGCAGCTACTCACTCCCCATTGCGTGGATTTTCACCCTTGGCAACTGCTGTCGCACGAAAACCGACCCGCAAAAGCTTTATTTCCCCGCGAAATTGCTTCCGCAGACAGCCGGGAGGAAATTTCCCGCACTAAAGCGTTAAACGGGGAAAGCCGCGTTCCATGCCCGGCAGCTACCCGCCTGCGCCGCGTGGATTATCCCGATTGGCAACTGCTGTTGCTCGAAAAACAACCCGCAAAAGCTCAATTTCCACAAAATTACCTCCACAGACAGCCGGGAGGAAAT
This sequence comes from uncultured Clostridia bacterium, assembly GCA_947630655.1. Taxonomy (GTDB): domain Bacteria; phylum Bacillota; class Clostridia; order Oscillospirales; family Ruminococcaceae; genus CAG-115. The sequence goes on from CANRIQ010000037.1 coordinate 13,323, forward strand.
TTCCCGCGCTAAAGCATTAAACGGGGAAAGCCACATTTCACGCCCGGCAGCTACTCACTCCCCATTGCTGGGATTTCCACCCTCGGCAAATGCTGTCCCGCGAAAGCTCAATTTCCGCGTGATAAAGCATTAAACGGGGAAATCCGCATTCCATGCCCGTCAGCTACCCGCCTGCGCCGCGGGGATTATCCCGATTGGCAAATGCTGTCGCACGAAAACCGACCCGCGAAATTGCTTCCGCAGACAGCCGGGAGGAAATTTCCCGCACTAAAGCATTAAACGGGGAAAGCCGCATTCCATGCCCGGCAGCTACCCGCCTGCGCCGCTGGGATTTCCACCCTCGGCAACTGCTGTTGCTCGAAAAACAACCCGCAATAGCTCGATTTTTCCCGCACTAAAGCGTTAAACGGGGAAAGCCGTCTTTCATGCCCGGCAGCTACCCGCCTGCGCCGCGTGGATTTTCACCCTCGGCAAACGGTGTCGCGTGAAATCGCCTCCGCTGACAGCCGGGAAGAAATTTGCCGCGCTAAAGCATTAAACGGGGAAATCCGCATTCCATGCCCGTCAGCTACCCGCCTGCGCCGCGTGGATTTTCCCGATTGGCAACTGCTGTCCCGCGAAAGCTCAATTTCCCCGTTCTAAAGCGTTAAACCAAGAAAATTATTTCTCGCCGCGGGAACGCTTTTTATCGGAGGAATTAGCGACGTTTCTGAGAATACTAAGCTCTTTGGGC
>CANRIQ010000038.1 GCA_947630655.1 uncultured Clostridia bacterium
TTTTGCGTTTTAATAATACCGCTTATGTTTGTTCTTGCGGGCCGCCTCAGACTTCTTGCGGCGCTTCACGCTGGGGCAGGAGAGCCTTCGTGAGGCGGTGGATATGCGCCTTCTCGAGCAGCTTCCGTATTCCGAGGTTGCCGAGCGTATGAATGAGGCGTTGCCGGGCGATATTCGAGTGACGGAGGTGGGCGTTCCCGTTTTCAAAAACACCGATATTGCCGCCGCCGAGTACGAGATTACGGCGGAGCTTGATTTTGATAAATTCCGCGAATTTTTGGGCAGGGAACACATTCCCGCCGAAAAAAAGACCAAAAAAGGGGTATCCGAGCTTGATTTAAAACAGCACATTTTGTTCGTTGATGTTTCCGACAAGATAACGATACGGCTTCCCGCGGGTGTTGATTTCAACGTAAATCCCCAGCTTGTGCTGGATACGTTTTCCGCGCTTTCGGGGTGTACGGTTTTGCGGACGAATATTCTCCGAACGAAAATTCTCACCTCAAGCGGAGAGGAGTTCCGATAAATTTTCCGTAACCGCTTGAAATTTTTGTAATAGTGTGTTATAATGTGGTGTATAGTCGGATATTGAAGGGGGAATTTAAATGCCGTCGGGTCAGAATGACAATCAAAACCGCCCTCCAAAGCTCGGCAAGCTGAGAAAGCAGGTTCCGCGCGCGGTTGTGGCGATTTACGTTGTGATGATAATAGTTGTGCTTGCGATATGCGCGGCGGTGTTTGCAATAACGCTTAAACGGACGATGCCGAACGAATACGGCTCTTCGTCGGGGGCTGACAGCTCGGCAAGCTCCTCAGTAACGCCCGGCAGTTGATAAATTTCAGACCATTTTCGGAAAACGAGGGAAATAATATGAAAAAGACAATAATTTTGGCGTGCGCGGCGGTTCTGCTGCTTTCGGGCTGTAACAAGACTCAAATAGGCGGAAATTCGGGAAATTCCGGAAATTCGGGAAACTCGTCCAGCTCGGGCAGCTCGTCGTCTTCGTCAGTTTCGTCGGTCAGTCAGTCCCCTTCGGATAAGACGGCAAAGCTGCTTTTGGAGGTTGAATTCCCCGAAATGGTGGAGGTGTCGTCGGATAATCTGGAGGTCTATTTCGGGATAACCGCGGATAAGGTAGATGATTTTTCGGTGTATATAAGCGGTTCGGGGGCGATGCCCGACGAGTTCGGCATATTTGCGGCAAAGGACGCTTCTGCGGCTGCCGAGATCGAGCAGCTTCTTAAAGACCGCATTGACTATCAGACCGAAACTTACAGGGATTACACTCCCGCCGAGGCGTATAAGCTGGAGGACAGCTTTGTAAGCGTTTCGGGGAACACGGTAATTTACGCGATTTGCGCCGATAATGCTAAGGCAAAGGAAATTTTGGAATAATGGCTATTGAATGTGGAGCAATAACTGCAATAATCGTGCTTATCTCGGTGGTATTTTTCCGCCGAAAGCGCAAGGAGTGGGCGTTTGCCGCGCTTCCGCTTACATTGGTGCCGCTTACGAACGTTGCGCTTGAGCTGGTTGTAATCCGTATGTTCAAGGTGAACGTCACGGCGTTCGGGGGGATACTCGCGCTGCTTATCGCGGTGGCGTTGGCGGCGGCGTGGATAGGCGCGGTGTCGCAGGTTTTGAAGTCAAAGCGCACGCGCGCGACGTATATCGGCATTACAAACGCGTTTAATATCGCGCTTGCGGCGATTTTGATAAATACCATGCTTAAAGCGTTTGGTCAGCCTATTTTCTGGTAAATTTTCGGGCGGTGTTGTTGGACATCGCCCGTTTTTTTGTGCAATTTTATTTTTTGTTCAATTTTCTTTAAAAAGTTATTGACAAACAGAAGAAAAAACTGTATAATGAAAGTAATCGCGAAAAAAATACAAGATGTTGTGCAAAAAACAAGGAGAAACGTAAAGCTATGGCAATGATAACGATGATTAAAAAGCGCGACGGCAGAGAGGCTGCGTTTAATATCGAGAAGATAGCGAACGCTATTTACAAGGCGGCGCAGTCGGTCGGCGGCAGGGATTATAAGGAGGCTATGGAGCTTGCCGATAAGGTGTGCCAGGAGCTTTCCGAGAGCATAATCGGCAGATGCCCGTCTGTCGAGGAGGTTCAGGATATGGTGGAAAACGTGCTTATCGAAAGCGGGCACGCAAAGACCGCCAAGGCGTATATCCTCTACCGTGCCGAGCGCACAAGGGTACGCGAGATGAACACCTCGCTTATGAAGACGTATGAGGATCTGACGTTCAGTTCCGCGGCGGATTCCGATATAAAGCGCGAAAACGCGAATATCGACGGCGATACCGCTATGGGGACTATGTTAAAGTACGGAAGCGAGGGCGCAAAGCAGTTCAACGAGATGTACGTTCTCGATCCCGCGCATTCTCTGGCGCATAAAAACGGCGATATTCACATTCACGATCTTGATTTTCTGACGCTTACCACGACCTGCTGTCAGATTGATCTGTTAAAGCTGTTCAAGGGCGGATTTTCGACGGGACACGGCTTTTTGCGCGAGCCGAATGATATTTCAAGCTACGCCGCGCTTGCGTGCATAGCTATCCAGTCCAACCAGAACGACCAGCACGGCGGTCAGTCTATCCCGAATTTCGATTACGCTATGGCGCAGGGCGTTAAAAAGACTTTCAGCAGGCTTTACATCTCCAATCTCGCGAAGGCTTTGCTTTATTCTTATAATAACAGGGATTTTTCGTCCGTTATCGAGAAGCTTAAGACCACCGAACGCCAGATTGAGGGCGAATTCGGGCTTGTGCCTTCGCTTCAGAATAATTATGATTACAAGTCGAAGGAGTGGGAGCTTCTGGCTCCCGAGTTCGGCAATGATTTCACGCGGCTTCAGGACGAGGCTGAGAAAATCGCAGAAGCCGAGACCGACCGCGCGACGTATCAGGCTATGGAGGCTTTAATTCATAATCTCAACACCATGAATTCCCGCGCGGGCGCGCAGGTTCCGTTCTCGTCAATAAATTACGGCACGGATACCTCACCTGAGGGCAGAATGGTGACGAGAAACGTTCTTCTGGCGACGGAAAGCGGTCTTGGCAACGGCGAAACGCCGATTTTCCCCGTTCAGATTTACAAGGTTAAAGAGGGCTTGAATTACAATCCCGAAGACCCGAATTACGATTTGTTCAAGCTTGCAATCCGCGTTTCCGCAAAGCGTATGTTCCCGAATTTCAGCTTTATCGACGCTCCGTTCAATCTCCAGTATTATAAAGAGGGCGATTATAACACCGAAATCTCGTATATGGGCTGCCGCACGCGCGTTATCGGAAATATTCACGACCCGTCCCGCGAAATCGTCACCGGGCGCGGAAATTTAAGCTTTACGACGATAAATCTCCCGCGTCTCGGGATAGAGGCGAATAAGGACATCGATCACTTTTTCCTGTGCCTTGATGAGATAATGGAGCTTGTTTTCGAGCAGCTTTTGTCCCGTTTCAAAATCCAAAGCCGCAAGCGCGTGAAAAATTTCCCGTTTCTTATGGGACAGGGCGTGTGGATAGATTCTGAAAATCTCGGCGAAAACGACGAGGTCGGCGAGATTTTAAAGCACGGAACGCTGTCGGTGGGATTTATCGGGCTTGCCGAGTGCCTTATCGCTCTTATTGGCAAGCATCACGGCGAAAGCGAGGAAGCGCGCGCACTGGGTATGAAGATAGTTACTCATATGCGCGAAAAGGTGGACGCCGAGGCGAAAAAGACGGGTCTTAATTTCAGCCTGCTTGCAACGCCCGCGGAGGGTCTTTCGGGACGCTTTATCGCGATTGATAAAAAACGCTACGGCGAGATCCCCGGGATTACGGATAAGGATTATTACACGAATTCCTTCCATGTTCCCGTGTATTATAAGATAAGCGCGTTTAAGAAGATAGCGATTGAAGCTCCGTTCCACGCGCTGACAAACGGCGGTCATATCAGTTATATCGAGCTTGACGGCGATCCGCTTAAAAATCTCGACGCATTCGAGCAGATTGTGCGTTATATGAAGGAGCAGGGCATAGGCTACGGCGCGATAAATCACCCGATTGACCGCGATCCGTGCTGCGGATTTACGGGAATAATCGACGACGAGTGCCCGAAGTGCCACCGCCGCGAGGGCGAGGTTATGGTAGAGCGCATTGAGCGTCCTAAGAGGTTTACCGCAGAAACCGAGGAATAAGAAAATATAAGGTCAGCCGCGTATTTGTGCGCGGCTGCAGACTGTAGATAAAGCCCCACCTGCGTCGTCAGCGTCACTGCGGCAGGCACAAAGCCTAGCCGCAGCACCGCTTCCTTGCATCTGGGACTTTCTCTACAGTCTGAGATTTGACTTTTTATACAGGCTGAGCCGCGTATTTTGCGCGGCTGTTTTGTCGGGTTGAAAGGTGAGTGTCTATATGGAAATCAGAATTTCGGGCACGGTGAGCGAGTCTATTGTCGATGGTCCGGGGCTGAGGTATGTTGTTTTTACGCAGGGCTGCCCGCATAACTGCGAGGGCTGTCATAATCCGCAGACTCATGATTTTTCGGGCGGTAAAGTTGTCGATACCGATGAGCTTTTCGAGGAATGCACAAGCGACCCGTTAAACAAGGGCGTAACGTTTTCGGGCGGCGAGCCGTTTTGCCAGCCCGAGGCGTTGTACGAGCTCGGAAAGCGTTTCAAGGAGCGCGGTTATCATCTCATGTGCTACAGCGGCTGGACTTTCGAGGAGCTTTTAGCTAAGGCGCAGCATGAGGAATTCGTGCAAAAGCTGCTGTCAATACTGGACGTTCTCGTGGACGGGCGTTTTGTGTTAAGCCGCAGAACGCTCTCCTTGCCGTTTCGCGGCAGCGACAACCAGCGCATTATCGATGTGGGACAATCTCTTCAGAAAAATATCATAGTTTTGTGCGAATTATAAGCCCTCTGCCGCTTGATTTTCTAAGAATAATTTGTTATAATAAAATTACGGATAATTTAGGCTAACTTTTTGCAAGGAGCGATTGACATAAATACTATAAAAAAACTACTCGCGGCTGTTTTAACGGCGGCGTTTTTGATAACACTTTCCGGCTGCCGCGAGGACGACGGCAGGGACGGCATTTTGCGGTACGATATTTCCGCAAATCCGCAAACTCTTGACCCCCAGCAGTCCGACGACCCGAATTCCGATCTGATAATCGAAAACGTGTTTATGGGACTTTTGTCGGTTTCGCGCGATGGCACGGTAACGGGCGGCGCGGCGCGGGATTACACCGTGTCTGCGGACGGACTTATCTATAATTTCACGCTGCGCGATGATATTTTCTGGCACAGCGCGGACGGTTTTGAAGCGCAGTGTACCGCAAAGGATTTCGTTTACGGTTTAAGACGGCTTTTTATGCCTCAGACAAACGCCCGCCGCGCACAGGACTATTTCTGCATAAAAAATGCTGAGGCTGTCCGTTCCGGGGAACTTCCCGAGCAGCAGCTCGGCGTTCGCGCAAAGGGCGATTTCGAGCTTGAAATCACGCTTGAATATCCAAATCCGCGTTTTCCCGCAATGCTGTCCGAGCCGCCCGCAATGCCGTGCAGCGAGGAGTTTTTCACGCGTTCGCAGGGCAAATACGGGCTTTCGGCGGAATGCACCGCGTCAAACGGTTCGTTTTATGTAAAAACCTGGGATTACGACCCGTATAATCCCAAAGGTCAGAATTACCTCATTCTCGGCAGAAATTCAAAGAACGCCGCGGCATATGATGTCTGCCCGTCAAGCCTCAATTTCTTTATAACCGACGAGGAAGATTTTATAGATGATTTTTTGGTCGGCACAACGGATTGTATTGCTGCCGCAAACGATGAAAAATCCAAGATAAAGGGCGATTTTCTCTGCGAGGAATTCAGTTGTATAACTTGTGGACTTATTTTCAACCGCAATTTTTCGCTTTTCCGGAATGAAGATTTTGTAAAGGCACTCTCGCTGTTAGCCGACCGCGAAGCGATAGACGCGGCTTTGCCCGAGTTTGAAAACGCAGTTGGAATTGTCCCGAAACAGGTGGCGATGTCCGAAGAAAATTACCGTGAAACGGCAGGGGAGTGCTCTTTCCCGGGATACGACCCCGCCCGCGCGCAGGAGCTTTTCAAAGCGGCGCGTTCCTCGCTTGATACAAACCTGTTCACGGGGGCGCGGGTGATTGTCGGGAGTGCTGCGGCGCACACCGCGGTGTCCTATATTTTGCAGGAGTGGCAGAAGGAATTCGGCTTTTACTGCGTTGTCCGTGAGCTTGACGAAGCGGATTTTTTAGAGTGCCTTGCAAAAGGCGATTATGAGATAGCGATAACCGAGCTTTCGGGCAAATACGACAGTCCCGCGGCATATTTAGAGCAGTTTTGCACGGGCAATTCCGAAAATTACGGGAAATTCCGCGATGAGGGCATAGACGAGCTTCTTGCTGCCGCGAAAGAAGCGAAAACTCCCGCCGAAAGCCTTGAAAAATACAAGACCGCCGAGCAGGAGCTTATCGACAAATGCGCGTTTTTGCCGCTGTATTACAAAAACGAGTATTTTTTCACCGCTGACGACGTAAGCGACGTGATCTACGACCCGTTTTCCAAGACGGTCAACTTCACGCCGGGAAAGAAGAAGTAAAATGGTTGAGGCGGTGATTATGGAATGACACAATGCGAAGGCTGTATAAGCCTTAATGAAGAGTTTGAACAAATGGCGCGTAACAGTGCGCTGCTTTTAGACAAAGACCCCCCGGATGACGCGCGTTACTGTGAGATGTTCCCCAACGGCATTCCCGAAAAGATAAAAAACGACGAGACTGCTTGTGAATACAACCTCAAAAGACTCTGATTGAGATTAAAGCACTTTGAGAAATCAAGGTGCTTTTTTCATGTCCATTATTGCAAATCCGCTCGATTTCAACCACTCATAAATTACATAAATGTTAATTTCGGTTTACATTAAGTTTAACTCAAAGCCGACTGCACAAAGCTGCACAAATTGCATAAACGTAAACGGAAACACCGTCATTGGAAATCCCGACAACGGTGAACGCAACAATGGATACATATTATAATATAAAATACTAATCTATTAAATACTCATTCATCAATCATTCATTCCGCGCTTCGCGCCTAGACGGTTTGGACGGAGGGACGGAGCTAAAAAAGAATTTTTTTGTTGACTTCCCGGGGAAATTGTGGTAAAATTAAACTATAATTTCATTCGGAAGGCGGGATATTATGGGCTTTGAAATCGAAAACGGCGTTCTTGTGTGGTACAAGGAAGAGGAGGGCGTAACCGAGGTCACAATCCCCGCGGGAGTTGTGGAAATCGGCGAGAATGCGTTTGAGGGCGCGAGCCTTGAAATCGTCAACATTTCCTCGGGCGTTACGGCAATCGGCGAGGGCGCGTTTTCGGGCTGCTCGAACCTTGTAGTCACCGTCCCCAAAAGCGTGTTTGACCGCGTAGGGGAGGGGGCGTTTGACGGCTGCAAAATCGTGATAACTTAAGCAAATGTGCAGCTTTGTGCAGTCTTTTTCAAGTTATATTAAAACAGGAGGCAATTATGGGTTTTGAAATCAAAGACGGCGTTCTTGTGTGGTACAAGGAAGAGGAGGGCGTGACGGAGGTCACAATCCCCGAAAGCGTTACGGCAATCGGCGAGGGCGCGTTTTCTAACTGCACAGACCTTTCAAGCGTTAATATCCCCGACAGTGTGACGAAAATCGGCGACAGGGCGTTTTCGTGTTGCAAGAGCCTTAAAAGCGTAGCCATTTCCGAGGGTGTTAAGACAATCGGTTTGGCGGCGTTTTTCGGCTGCGAAAATCTTACAAATATCACTTTTCCCGAAAGCCTTGCGGCAATCGGCGAACTTGCATTCGGGGAATGTATAAACCTTGAAGACGTAACTATGCCTAAGAGCGTTACACAAATCGGGGACAGCGCATTTATCGGCTGCAACAGCTTTAAACGTGTAACTATCCCTAAAAGCGTTGGGGAAATCGGCTGCGGTGCGTTTGCACGCTGTACGGGTCTTGAAACCGTTATCATTTCAAAGGGCGTTGCGGCAGTCGGGGCAAGGGCGTTCATAAATTGTTTAGTTCTTGAAAGTATAACTATTCCCGACAGCGTTTCGGACATCGGCTGCGGGGCGTTTGCAAGCTGTCGGAGACTTAAAAGTATCACTATTCCCGACAGCGTTACGTCAATCGGCGGGGAGGCTTTTTCGGGCTGCACAGCCCTTTCAAGCGTTAATATCCCCTCGGGCGTTACACAAATCAACGATAGTGTATTTGAAAACTGTACGAGCCTTAAAACCGTCACTATCCCTAAGGGCGTCAAGACAATCGGCTATAGTGCATTTTGCGGCTGTACCGGTCTTACAACCGTCAATTTGCCCGACAGCGTGACAAAAATATACGACCAAGCATTTGAACTCTGCACAGACCTTCGAAGTTTAGTCATTCCCGAAAGCGTCACTTCAATCGGCGATAGTGCGTTTTCAGTCTGCACGAGCCTTACAAGCGTCAATATTCCCGAGGGCGTTACGTCAATCGAATATTGTGCATTTGCAGGCTGTACGCGCCTTAAAAGTATCGTTCTTCCCGACACCGTGACCCACATCGGCGAAGGGGCGTTTTCGGGCTGCCCGAACCTTGAAATCACCGTCCCAAAGCAGGTATTTGAACTTGTCGGCGAGAAGGAGTTTGAGGGCTGCAAATATCGTGTAATTCCCTAAAAATGTGCAGTTTTGTGCAGTTTTTTTCAAGTTATATTAAAAAGGGAGAATTATGGGATTTGAAATCAAAGACGGCGTTCTTGTGTGGTACAAGGAAGAAGAGGGCGTAAGCGAGGTTACAATCCCCGAGGGAGTGACTGAAATAGGCGAGAATGCGTTTGAGGGCGAGAGCCTGACAACCGTCAACATTCCCTCGGGCGTTAAGACAATCGGCTACAGGGCGTTTGCAGACTGCAAGGCTCTTTCTACCGTCAATATGCCGGACAGCGTAACGTCAATCTCGACCAGTGCATTTTCAGGCTGCGAGAGCCTTACAAGTATCAGCCTTTCCAAAGGCTTGACGGCAATCGGCTGGGGAGCATTTTACCGCTGCAGGAATATTACAAGTATCACCATACCCGATAGTGTAACGATAATCGGCGAGAATGCGTTTGCGGGCTGCACGGAGCTTTCAGGCGTTAATATCTCCTCGGGCGTTACACAAATCAATAAATCGGCATTTAATGGCTGCGAGAACCTCGAAAGTATCACTATCCCTGCGGGTGTTAAGATAATCGGCGTTTATGCATTTTCAAGGTGCAAAAATCTTATAACCGTCAGCATTCCGCAGGGCGTTGTGGAAATCGGCAACGGTGCATTTTCGGGCTGCAAGAATATTGCAAGCGTTAACATTCCGCAGGGTGTTGCAAAAATAGGGTATGGGGCATTTGTAGGCTGCAGGAATATTACAAGTATAACAATTCCGAATAGTGTGAAATACATTGGCGAGAAAGCATTCATGGACTGCCCGAGCCTTGAAATTACCGTTCCCAAAAGCGTCCTTGACCGCGTCGGGGAGAAGGCGTTTGACGGCTGCAAAAGCTACCGCGTGGTGTAATCCTTCTCCACTGCAATTATGGGGTATCCGTCGAGATACGGCTTTACAATGTCGGGGTGAGCATCGGCGGTTTTAAACAGCATTTCCGCAAACCCGTCCTTTTGCACGAATTCCGACAGCGTTTTAACCGGCAGCGCGGAAATTTCCCCGCACACCGGCGACACCGTGATAACGCGCATATTTCCCAGCCTGTTCACCCGAAACGGCCAGATCAGGCAGTCAAAGGGCTTCAGCTCCCCTAAACGGCAGCCGTTTTCCCCGAGTGCGGGGCAGAATACAAGCCTGTCCCCGTCAAATTCCATATCGAACACAAATTCCCCTCCGCGCGGCACTAGCCGAACCCCTAAGGCGTTTTCCACCTTTTCGCGGAATTCCCCGAATACAAGCGGAATTTCCCACTTGTCGCTCTCGTCAAATCCGCAGCATACGCGGCATTCGGCGCATTTTTCGGGCTTCAAAATTTCTTTCAGCATAAAATCACTCCTAATTAGTACACACCGCTAAATTTTCATCTAATTTTCACACAATTCACACTTTCTGTGCTATATAAATGAAGTATAATATACATAGCGTTCAAAATTTCCGGTTTGAGGAAAGTTGAGGAGAGGGGACATACATAATGAAAGCGTCGATTAAGAATAAATTGAGTGAAAAAGAAGCTGCCTGCGTTGCGGAGCTTAAAAACGCAAGCGGCATTTACGGCAGGGTAATCTCCGACAGAATGGAGAAAAACGGCTTGCGCGCGTCGTATAAGCGCGTTTTAGAGCCGCTTGTTCAGCATGACTCTCTTACCCAGCTTGAGCTTGTAAAAATTACCAATCTCAAAGCCCCGACGATAAGCATAACTCTTCGGAATATGGAGCGCGAGGGGATAGTCTCCCGCGTGAAGAACACCCAGGATCGCCGCGAAACGCACGTTGCAGTTACCGAGCAGGGAAGACGGATGTATTCAAAGCTGACGGCGGCGATTGAGAAGGTTGAAAAGGATATGCTCTGTGATATTTCCGAGGAGGAAAAGGACGCGCTCTGTTTAATTTTAGAGAAAATCAGCAAGAATTTAAACAATATGTTATGATTACAGGCTGTAGATAAAGCCCCATCTGCGGCGTCAGCGGCACAGCGTTTTCCGCCGCAGGCGGATAATGCGGGCAGGCACAAAGCCTAGCCGCAGGGGCGTTTCCAGCGTTTTGCGCGAAGCGCATAATGCGGCATCTGGGACTTTCTCTACAGCCTGAGACTTGACTTTTTATACAGCCTGAAAGAACCGCCCGTATACAGGCGGTTCTTATTTTATGCAATTTTATTCGTACTCTACAACGCCAGCCCATTTCATCAGCAATTCGCGTTCCTCGGGCTTGCCCTTTACAGACTGCGAAGCCGCTACAATCGGCAGCCATTTCTGGATATAGCGTTTTTCCGTGCCGCTCTTCTGGCAGAACAGGTCAAGATAACGCTCTGCGGTCTCCTCATCGTAGTTTAAACAGAACACCAGATACGTTCTCGCAACGTCCGCGGAAGCGTTTCCCTGCGTCACATGCGACCAGTCGATGATATACGGCGTGCCGTCGGGCTTTATTATGATGTTTGACGGGCAAAAATCCCCGTGGCAGACCTTTTTGTGCTTCGGCATGGATTCAAGCCGCGTGTGCAGCTCGTAGCGCGTTACCGCGTCAAGATTTGCCTCGTTAATCTTGCGGTTCATTTTGTCCTTGAGCTTCGCCAGCAGCGGACATCTCGCGTTATGAACCTGCATTTGCAAATCAACCAGCAGATTAAGGTATTCGTCCTTTTTCGAGGGATTTTCCTTCATAAGCTGGGAAAGCGTTTTCCCCTCGATAAATTCGGACACAATCGCCCATTTTCCGTCAATCGTCTTGACCTCGATGACCTTCGGAACGTTAATTCCGATATCCTCGACGCGCGCCTGGTTTAACGCCTCGCTTAAAACGTCGTATTTCGCATAATCCGCGTCGAATACCTTCACAAGGGTATCGCCCTCGCGGTAAATAGTTTTCCGTGAGCGAACGGCAATTACATTATCGGACATATCAAATTCCTCCTTTAAAATCAAACCTTATCGGATTTGCCGTAGTAAGCGTTCAGATACATCTGCTTTATCTCGGAGATAAGCGGATAGCGGGGATTTGCGCCCGTGCACTGGTCGTCAAACGCGTTTTCGCACATCTCGTCAAGCTTTTCAAGGAAGTATTTTTCGTCAACGCCGTAGTCTTTAATGGTCTTCTTGATGCCGATTTTGGTTTTCAGCTCGTCGATCTTAGCAATAAGAGCTTCAACCTTATCTTCATCGGTTCTGCCCTTGCAGCCGAGATATTCCGCAACCTCGGCGTATTTCGCGAGGGTCTTCGGGTGGTCGTACTGAGAGAATGTTCCCATTTTAGGCGGTTTTTCTGAGCAGTTAAAGCGGATAACCTCGTCTATAAGCAAAGCGTTTGCAACGCCGTGAGCGAGGTGGTGATAAGCACCCAGCTTGTGCGCCATGGAGTGGCAAACTCCCAGAAACGCGTTTGCGAAAGCCATACCCGCCATAGTCGCGGCGTTCGCCATTTTCTCGCGCGCCTCGGGGTCGGGAGAGCCTGCGTCGCCCGCAGACGGAGCGCAGTCGTACGCTCTCGGCAGGTACTCGAAAATCATCTTCAGCGACTGCTTCGCCATAGCGTCGGTGTAATCGGTCGCCATTACGGACACAAGTGCCTCCAGATCGTGAGTTACCGCGTCAATGCCGGAAGCACAGGTAAGTCCCTTCGGGCAGGAAGCCATAAGGTCGGGGTCTACGATCGCCATTTTCGGCAGCAGCTCATAGTCCGCAAGCGGGTATTTTACGCCCGTCTGCTCGTCGGTGATAACCGCGAACGGAGTGACCTCCGAGCCCGTTCCCGCAGACGTCGGAACGGCGATAAAATACGCTTTTTCGCCCATTTTCGGGAACGTGTACACTCTCTTGCGGATGTCTATAAACCGCATTGCCATATCCGCAAAATCCGCCTCGGGATGTTCGTACAGCACCCACATAATTTTTCCCGCGTCCATTGCCGAGCCGCCGCCAAGCGCGATAATTACGTCGGGCTCGAATTTCCGCATAGCCTCCGCGCCCGCCTTAGCCGACGCGAGAGTCGGGTCGCTTTCCACGTCGGAGAAGGTCGTGTGAGTAATTCCCATTTCGTCGAGTTTATCGGTAACGCACTTTGCAAAGCCGTTCTTCGCAAGGAACGAGTCCGTCACCACAAACGCTCTCTTTTTCCCGAGAACGTTCTTCAGCTCCTCCAGAGCCACAGGCAGGCAGCCTTTTTTGATATACACCTTTTCGGGAGCGCGGAACCACAGCATATTTTCTCTCCTCTCAGCAAGCGTTTTGATGTTCAGCAGGTGCTTTACGCCGACATTCTCGGACACGGAGTTTCCGCCCCACGAGCCGCACCCCAGAGTAAGCGAGGGCGGAAGCTTGAAGTTGTACAAATCTCCGATACCGCCGTGCGAGGAGGGCGTATTTATCAGCATTCGGCAGGTTTTCATGCGCTCTGCGAATTCGTGGATTTTAGAAGCCCCCGAAACGCTGTCGATATAAAGCGACGAGGTATGCCCGTAGCCGCCGTCCGCGATAAGCCGCTCTGCCTTGTTTAAAGCGTCTGCAAAATTTTTCGCCTTGTACATTGCAAGCACGGGTGAGAGCTTTTCATGCGCAAATTCCTCGGAAATATCGACGGATTCGACCTCTCCGATAAGGATTTTCGTATCCTCGGGAACGCTCACTTTAGAAAGCTTCGCGATATTAAACGCCGACTGCCCGACAATTTTAGCGTTAAGCGCGCCGTTTATGATAATGGTTTTGCGCACCTTGTCGATTTCCTTATCCTTGAGGAAATAGCACCCGCGCGCCTCGAATTCCTTTTTCACCTTGTCGTAAATTTTCGACGACACGATAACCGACTGCTCCGAAGCGCAAATCATGCCGTTGTCGAAGGTCTTCGAGTGGATAATAGAGCTTACCGCAAGCAGAATATCCGCGCTCTCGTCGATAATCGCGGGGGTGTTTCCCGCGCCCACGCCCAGAGCGGGTTTTCCGCTTG
>CANRIQ010000039.1 GCA_947630655.1 uncultured Clostridia bacterium
GGAGCGGGAATTCGTCCTCCGCGGGAGATGAATTTCGACGGTGAAAACGGACTTACCTTCATAACGGGTCCGCTTCCGAAAAGCCCGCCGAACTCCAGCGTGTCGCCTTCCTTCATGCCGATTGCGGGGATAACGCGCACTGCGGTGGTCTTGGAGTTTACCATGCCGATTGCGGCTTCGTCCGCGATTATTGCGGAAATGGTGTCTGCGGGGGTGTCCCCCGGGATTACTATCATGTCAAGTCCCACCGAGCAAACCGCGGTCATTGCCTCCAGCTTTTCAAGCGAGAGCGAGCCGCGCACCGCCGCGTCTATCATGCCGGCGTCCTCGGATACGGGGATAAACGCGCCCGAAAGCCCTCCGACGTGCGACGACGCCATAACGCCGCCCTTTTTGACCGCGTCGTTAAGCATTGCAAGGCAGGCGGTCGTGCCGTGCGCGCCGCAGCTTTCAAGTCCGATTTCCTCGAGAATATGCGCGACGGAATCGCCCACCGCGGGGGTCGGCGCAAGCGAGAGGTCGACTATCCCGAACGGCACTCCCAGACGCTTTGAGGCTTCCGTTCCGACAAGCTGTCCCATTCGGGTGATTTTAAACGCGGTTTTTTTGATGACATCGGCAATTTCGCTGATATTTGCGTCGGGGTGCTTTTGCAGTGCCGCGCGGACAACGCCCGGACCCGAAACTCCGACGTTTATTTCCGTGTCGTATTCGCCCACGCCGTGGAAAGCTCCCGCCATAAACGGGTTATCCTCGGGGGCGTTGCAGAAAACGACTATCTTCGCCGCGCCGAAGCAGTGATCGTCGGCGGTCTTTTCGGACGCTTCGCGGATAATTTTTCCCATCATCGCCACCGCGTCCATATTGATGCCCGCTTTTGTAGAGCCGATGTTCACCGAAGAGCATACATTTTTGGTTTCGGCGAGAGCCTCGGGAATGGACTCGATAAGCTCCCTGTCGCCTGCCGAAAAGCCCTTGTGAACCAGCGCGGAATACCCGCCGACGTAGTTTACGCCTGTGCCTTCCGCTACCCGCTGGAGCGTTTTTGCAAACTTCACGGGGGATTGCTTCGTCGCCGCCGACACAATCGCAATCGGGGTTACCGAAATGCGCTTGTTTATAATCGGGATACCGTATTGCTTTTCGATGTCCTCGCCCGTTTTAACGAGGTGCTCCGCGCGGCGCATCATCTTTTCGTAAACCTTGTCGCAAGCGCGGTCTATATCGCTGTCTATGCAGTCCAGAAGCGAGATGCCCATGGTTATCGTGCGGATATCGAGGTTCTCCTCCTGAATCATCTTGATGGTTTCAAGTATATCGCCTGTATTAAGCATTCGTCAGTCTCCTTACAGCTGTTGTTTTCCAAAAATCGGAAAAATAGGCTTGTCCGAAATTTTGGGTCAGATTTTGTGCATTGAGTTGAAAATGTCCTCGTGCATGACGTGAACCTGCAAGCCCATTTCCGTGCCCGTGCTTTTCAGCTTGTCGGCGAAATCGGCATAATCAATCGTGAGATTTGTAATCTCGATAAGCATGGTCATCGCGAACAAATCCTGCATAATGGTCTGGGTCACGTCCATAACGTTTGCCTTGTATTCCGCGCAGATACCGCTGACCTTTGCGAGAATACCGACCGTGTCCTTGCCTATAACGGCTACTACTGCTCTCATAGTTCCTCCTGTTCCGCGGGCAAAGCAGTCAAAATGTACAAAACCTTGCCCCGCGAGCGTATATTTTTTATTGCTTCTACTCTATTATACTAAAAATTTTCAAAAAAGTAAATCTATTCATAGACAAATTTAAAATTTTGTGATAAAATAATAAAAGTAGGTAAAACTTTGGTTGGTTTTATGTGTAATTTTTCATAAGCATCTACTAAAAAATTACAGGAAAAGGGTGTTTTGTGTAAAATGATAAAAGAAAGTGAACAAAAACTGCTGGTGGATATCCACAGTCACTCAAATCTCTCCCACGACGGAAGCGACGAGCCGATAGAGATGGCGCGGCGCGCCGCGGAGCTTGGGGTGACGCATTACGCGCTGACGGATCACATCGAGGTGGACGAATTCGGGCTCGAGGAGTGGGATTATTTCGCGGCGATTGCGAAATTCAAGCCCGCATGCGAGAAAATTCGTTCCGAATTCGGGGACAAGATGAAAATCTACTTCGCCGCCGAAATCGGGCAGGCGTTGTACGATCTGCCCGCCGCCGAGAAGATACTCTCTGAGAACGATTATGATTTTGTCATAGGCTCGGTTCACAGAACAGAGCATTATGAACATATGTCGAAAATCCCCGATACGGAATTTGACCGAAAACGGGTGATTAAGGAATATTTTGATGAAATGCTGGCTCTTGCCGAGTGGGGAAAATTCTCCACCCTCGCGCATATGACGTTTTTAATGCGGTTTGTGAATATAGACACCCCCGCGGGGCTGGTCTGCGACAAGGAAAAGCGCACCGAGGCGGCGTTTGATACATACAAGCCGATAATTGACAAAATTCTCGAAACTATTATAAAGAAGGACATCGCCCTCGAGGCGAATTCCTCGGGCTATCGGCGGGGCTTAGGCGGTCCTATGGCGGGCGCGCCGTTTATAAGGCGTTACCGCGAACTTGGCGGGAAAATGATTACCGTGGGGTCTGACGCGCACGAGGTGTGCGACGTGGCAGCGGATATTCCGCAGTGTATCGAGCTTGTAAAGGAGCTCGGCTTCGGGGAAATCTGCGTTTTCGAGAAAAAGGAACCCGTTTTTATTAAGATATAATTTTACGGAGGAATTATGATGAACACAAACAAGCTGCTTGACCTGTTAAGACAAAACGCGCGGCTGTCCGACGCGGAGCTTGGGACGATGCTCGGAGAGAGCGAACAGGCTGTGAAAAGCGAGATTGCCCGTCTCGAACGCGAGGGCATAATTATGGGCTATTCAGCGATAATCGACGAGGAAAAAGCTGACGAAAACGGCGTTACCGCGATAATCGAGATAAAAATAACGCCGATTAAGGACAGGGGCTTTGACGACCTCGCGCATACGATTATGGCGTATGACGAGGTGGACAGCGTATTTTTGCTGTCGGGGGCGTATGATTTGTCGGTAACTATTTCGGGAACGTCGCTTCGAAAAGTCGCGCTGTTCGTGTCGGAACGGCTTGCGGTGCTGGACGGGGTGCTGTCTACCACCACGCACTTTATTCTCCGCAGGTATAAGGAGAAAAATCACGTCTTTAACGAGGACAACTTCGACGAAAGGGGCATGGTCTCTCCGTGATGGATTATGATAAACTTATCCCGCAGAAAATTCGGGAGATGCAGCCGTCGGGTATCCGAAAATTCTTCGATATTGCACAGCGTATCGAGGGGGTAATTTCACTTTCCGTCGGAGAACCCGATTTCAAGACCCCGTGGGCGGTTCGGCGCGAGGCGATAAATATTCTCGAAAAGGGAAAGACCGCCTACACCGCAAACAGCGGTCTTATAGAGCTGCGAAGAGCGGTGTCCGGGTATCTTAAGAATTTCATAGATGTTGAGTATTCCCCCGACAACGAGGTAATAATAACCGTCGGAGGGTCGGAGGCTATAGACCTCTCGGTGAGGGCTCTTGTAGAGCCCGGCGACGAAGTTTTGGTGCCCGAACCCAGCTTTGTGTGCTATTCGCCGATAGTTTCCATGATGGGCGGGACGGCTGTGCCGATTGTGACTAAGATTGAGGACAAATTCCGCCTTACCGCACAGGCTTTGCGGGAAAAAATCACTCCCCGCACAAAAATACTTATTCTCCCCTACCCCAACAACCCCACGGGTGCGGTTATGCGGCGCGCGGATTTAGAGGCGATTGCGGAGGTTCTGCGCGGGACGAATATTGTCGTCGTGTCGGACGAGATTTACTCCGAAATGACCTACAACGGCGAAAAACACGTTTCGTTGGCGTCTCTGGACGGCATGAGAGAGCGCACGGTGGTGATAAACGGTTTCTCGAAAACCTATGCTATGACGGGCTGGAGACTGGGCTTTTGCGCGGGTCCGCAGCCGATAATCAAGCAGATGCTGAAGCTGCACCAGTACTGCATTATGTCAAGCCCGACGGTGAGCCAGTATGCGGCGGTTACCGCTCTCGAAAAATGCGAAGCGGACGTTGCGCGTATGATTGATGAATACGATATGCGGCGCAGACTGCTGGTTAAGGGCTTTAACGATATGGGTCTCGAATGCTTCGAGCCCGAGGGCGCGTTTTACGTTTTCCCGTGCATAAAGTCTACCGGGCTTTCAAGCGAGGAATTCTGCGAGCGGCTGGTATACGAAAAGAAGGTCGCGGTAGTGCCGGGTTCGGCGTTCGGGCAGAGCGGAGAAGGTTTTGTGCGGGTATCCTATGCGTATTCCGTAAATCACCTTAAAACAGGGCTTGCGAGAATAGGCGAGTTTCTTGAGGAGCTGAAAAAATGTCCGAAATAAACGAGCTTTCGCTTATCTCAAACGCTAAAATTAACCTCTATCTCGATATTACCGGAAAACGCGGAAACGGCTATCACGAGATAGAAACGGTTATGCAGAGCATAGATTTTTGCGACGTCGTAACGGTAACGGAGGATAAGGACAGCGATTTTATCACAATCACCTGCACCAACCCCGCAATTCCCGTAAATCGGAAAAACGTCTGCTTTAAGGCGGCGGATATGTTTTTCGAGGCGGCAAATTTCCGCAGGGGGCTTAAAATCCACATTGACAAGCGAATTCCCACTGCGGCGGGACTGGGCGGCGGCAGCGCGAACGCCGCGGCGGTTCTGACCGCTTTGGAGAAGATGTACCCAGAGGCTTTGACGCGCGAAAAAATCCTCAACGTTGCGAAACGCGCGGGCGCGGATATTCCGTTTTGCTTTTTCGGGGGAACGCGCCTTTGCAAGGGCATCGGCGAGCTTATGACGGAAATTCCCCCGTTTGAAAAGCGGTTTTATCTTGTGATAATGCCCGATTTTCTGTGCGATACGCGCGGCGGGTATATGGCGTACGACAATGCGCCGCTGCCGCGAAGAGGCGGGCTTTCGGCGTTGCTGAAGGCAGGCGAGGATTTCCCGAAAAGGACCTATAATGTGTTTAAGGAAATCTACGACGACAGCAGGATAAACGGCATTACAGAGCGGCTTTACGAGCTTGGCGCGGAGGGCGCGAACCTTACGGGGAGCGGCGCGGCGTGCTTTGGGATTTTCTCTAAGCGCGAGGACGCGGAAAACGCCGCAAAGGAGTTTCCGCGGTTCTTTACAAGGGTGTGCGAGCCCGTAAACCGGGGCGTTGTGCTTTTGGAGAGTTGAATAATTTTAAGGAAAGGCGGTATTTTATGGTAACCTTGCAAAATCATGTCGGGAAAATCTCGTTTACGCCCGAATTTTTCACCGAGCTTATCGCAAACACGGTAACGCAGTGCTTCGGCGTGATTTCGATGAACGCGTCGGGGTTTCGGGATATGCTCGGGGCGGTGCTTCCGCGAAAAAAGGAGGATAACACGGCGCGCGGAGTAAGCGTGCGGTTTTCCAAAAACAAGCTGCTTATAGACCTGCATATTTCGCTGATGTACGGCGTGAATATGAACGCCGTGGTGCGCTCTATCATAAACAAGGTGGGGTATACCGTCGAGCAAAGCACGGGTATCTCGGTCGAGAAAGTAAGCGTTTATGTCGATTCTATAAGAGTATAAGGGAAGGTAATTATTATGACGATTTCCGGAAGGATTTTAAGAGACGCGGTTATTTCGGGAGCAAACAATGTCCGCAACAAGCGTCAGCTTATAGACGAGCTGAACGTTTTCCCCGTACCCGACGGCGACACGGGGACAAATATGTCTATGACCATACGAAACGCGGCGGAGGAGCTTGCAAATATCCCCGACGGCGCGTCGGCGGGCGAAGTCGCAAAGAAGGCGGCTTCTGCGATGCTGAGGGGGGCTCGCGGCAACTCGGGAGTTATTCTGTCGCTTATTTTCAGGGGGCTTTCAAAGGGGCTTTCGGGCAAACAGGAGGCTTCTGCGGAGGATTTGTCGGCGGCGTTCAAGCTGGGCGTTGACGCGGCTTATAAATCGGTTATGAAGCCCACCGAGGGCACAATTCTGACGGTTGCCCGCGAAGCGTATGAGAACTCCGTGGGATTTACGGATAAATCCGCCGCGGAGTATGTGAAAAATTATATCGAGCAGGCGGAAATTTCTCTCGAAAAAACGCCCGAACTGCTTCCCGCGCTGAAAAAGGCGGGAGTTGTGGACGCGGGCGGCAAGGGCTATATCGTAATTCTCGAGGGCATGTATGCGGTTTTGTCGGGCGGGGAAGTTATCCGCTCGGAGGACGATACAAAGCCCTCCGCGCCTGCGGCGGTGGCGGCTGCCGAGGAGGAAATTAAATTCGCATACTGCACCGAATTTATCGTTCAGAAAAACTCCTCAAAAGACCCTGCTGCGCTGCGGGCGTTTCTGGAGACCATCGGCGACTGCGTTGTGGTGGTTGAGGACGAGGAGATAATTAAGGTTCATGTTCACTCCGACCACCCGGGCAAGGCGGTTGAGGAGGGGCTTAAATTCGGCGAGCTTACCAAAATTAAGATTGAAAATATGCGCGAACAGCACAACAATGTCATCAAAGCGGACAAGGCGTTGCAGAAAAACAAAAAGCTCCCCGTTGAGCCCACAAAGGACACGGGTTTTGTCGCGGTGGCGGCGGGAGCGGGCGTCGAGTCGTTGTTTAAGGACCTCGGCGTTGACAGCATCGTCCGCGGCGGGCAGACCATGAACCCCTCTACGGAGGATATTCTCGAGGCTATCGAGCAGACCCCCGCGCAGAACGTTTTCGTTCTCCCGAACAACAAGAATATTATTATGGCGGCGGAGCAGGCGGTAGGTCTTGCGGACAGGAAAGTGTGCGTTTTGCAGACGAGATCTATCCCGCAGGGCATCAGCGCGATGATGAGCTACGACCCCGACGGCACCTTTGTCGCAAACCGCGCGGCTATGACTGAGGCTATCGACCGCGTTTCGAGCGGTCAGATAACTTTTGCGGCGCGCGACAGCGATTACGACGGTCACAAGATAAAACAGGGCGAGCTGCTTGCTATGGAAAACGGGAAAATCGCGTTTACCGAAAGCAGCCTTAAAAAGGCGTTGATAAAGCTTACAAGAAGGCTTGTAACGTCCTCTTCGAGCTATATTACGGTAATTTACGGCTCGGACGTGACGGACGAGGACGCGGAAGAAGCGTTCGAGGCTCTCCGCGCGAAAATCGCGGACGATATCGACATTGTGCTGGTAAACGGCGGTCAGCCCGTGTATTACTACATAATTTCGGTAGAATAAGGCGTTTTTGGCTGAAAAGGGATTGCGGAAATGTTAATCACCGAACTTAAGGGCGTGGGACAAAAAAGGGCGGAGCTGTACAAAAAGCTCGGCATAGAGACCGCAGAACAGCTTACGGAGCTTTATCCGCGGGATTATATCGATTTTACCGCCGTAAAGCCGATTTCGGAGCTTCAGTCGGGCGAGGTCTGCGCGTTTCGGGCGCGGGTTATGAAGAAAACCTACCCGTCGGGGTATTCGGGGAGAGTGCAGGTGTTCAGAGCCGAGCTGTCCGACGGGAAGGATTATATAACGGCGGTTTTTTTCAACACAAAGTTTACGTTCGACAACCTGAGGGTCGGCGCAGAATACGTTTTTTACGGGAAGATCACGGCGGATTTTATCCGCATGCAGGTAAGCTCTCCGCAGCTTGCCGAGGCGCAGAACGCGGGTCTTATGCCGAAATATCACCTTACGGCGGGGCTTACAAACAACGCCGTTATTGCGAATATGAAAACGGCTCTGGCGGTTGTAAAGCACGAGGAAACGCTGTCCGAAAAAATTCGGGAAAAATACGCGCTGCCGGGGATTTCCGACGCTTTGCGCATGATACATTTCCCGAAAACCCGCGCGGAATACGAGAGCGCGAGAAGGCGGCTCGTGTTCGAGGAGCTGCTGACGCTGCGGCTTGGGCTTTCGATGATAAAAAACCGCGCAAAACGGCTTTCGGGCGCGGTTATGGCGGATGCGGACATGTCGAGGTTTTACGGGTCGCTGCCGTTTGTGCCGACGGCGGCGCAGCTTGCGGCTGTAAACGACTGCATTGAGGACATGAAAAAAAGCTGCCCCATGAACAGGCTGGTTCAGGGGGACGTGGGCTCGGGAAAGACGATGGTTGCGGCGGCAGCGGCGTATTTTGCGCGGTGCAGCGGCTATACAACGCTTGTTATGGCACCGACGGACGTTCTCGCAAGGCAGCATTATGAAACGTTCCGCACGTTTCTGGAGCCTTTGGGGGTAAGCGTGGGGCTGCTTTCGGGGAGTCTTTCGGCGGCGGAGAAAAAAAGCGTCCGCGAGGCTGCAAAGCAGGGCGAAATCGACGTTCTTATCGGCACTCACGCGCTTATTCAGAAGGCTGTCGGAATGCAAAGGCTTGGGCTTATAGTAGTTGATGAACAACACCGTTTTGGGGTAAATCAGCGGTCGGAGCTTGCAAAAAAGGGTACAGACCCGCATGTCTTAGCGATGAGCGCGACGCCTATTCCGAGAACCCTCGCGCTTATTATGTACGGGGACTTGGACGTGTCGGTGCTGAACGAAATGCCGAAGGGCAGACTGCCCGTCAAGACCTACGCTGTCGATTCAAGCTTTCGGCAGAGGGTGTATAATTTCATCAAAAAGCATATTTCGGAGGGTAAACAGGCGTTTATCGTCTGCCCGAGAGTTGAACAGGGCGAAAACGACGCTTCCGACAAGAAAAGTGCTATTGAATACTACAACAGGCTTACCGCGGAGGATTTTGCGGGAATTCCGACGGGGCTTTTGTACGGGAAAATGAAGCAGGCGGACAAGGACGCCGTTATGAACGATTTTCGCGAGAGCAAGCTGAAGCTGCTTATTTCGACGACGGTGATAGAGGTCGGGATAGACGTGCCGAACGCCGTGGTTATGCTTATCGAAAACGCCGAGCAGTTCGGGCTGTCGCAGCTTCACCAGCTTCGCGGGCGGGTCGGGCGCGGCAAAGAGCAGAGCTTTTGCGTTTTAATGTCCGACAGCAAGACGGATTACAGCATTGCCCGCGCAAAGGCGATGACGGAAACCACGGACGGCTATAAAATCGCCGATATTGACCTTAAGCTCAGGGGTCCGGGCAACCTTTTCGGTTCGCAGCAGTCGGGAATTTTGCCGCTTAAGACCGCGGATCTTGCGGACGACGCGGATATTCTCGGGCAGGTGGAGGCTCTCTCGGACGAGATAACGAAGGCTGACCCCGCGCTGTCCGCGCCCGAAAACGCGGGAATTCGCTCGAACGTGTCGAAGCTGCTCGGGGCGGTCGGAGAAAACGGGCTGAATTAGCGGTGCCGGAGGTAATTATATGAATAAAAAGGAATTAAATAAGCCGATATATATTTACCTGATTATTGTATTTTCGGTATGCTTCACTCCGGGAATTATTGAACGTATAACCCAAACGGGAAGGGTTTATCATGCTTTGGGAATTATGTTCACGTTTATTCCCGTTATTGCGGGAATGATAACCAAAAGAATTACAAAGCAGAAATCGAAAATAAAGCTGTCGCTTAAAGTCTGGAAAAACAAAAAAGCATGGCTTTTTTCGGCGTTCGTACCCGCTTTATCCTGCGCGCTGGGCAGTATTTTATATTTTATCGTATTCAACAAGAATTACAGCGGAGCTTTTGTAACGGCAAAGGTTCAAAATCCGGTAATTTTCGCGCTGATATGCATTGTCATATCGGCTGTGATGATACCGATTCAGCTGCTGGAGCTGGGCGAAGAGGTCGGCTGGAGAGGGTATCTTCTCGGATTTCAGATTGAAAAATACGGCGCAAAAAAGGCTGCCGTGATAAACGGAATTGAATGGGGACTATCGCATCTTCCGCTGATATATTTCGGGTTTAACTTCAGCTTGGATAACCCGGGTGCGCCGTGGACAAATATGCTGCTGATGATGCTTTGCTGTGTGGTAATGGGGATAATTTTTTCCTTTATCGTCATCAAAACAAACAACGTGATGTACGCGGCAATTATGCACGGCGCGGTAAATATCATCGGCGAAATTCCCGTGTACCTTTCCGTTGATAAAAAAATGGGCTTGCTCGGACCAAATCCGACGGGGCTGCTTGCTATGTCTTTCCTGATAATTCTTGCTTTGGTTATATTTTTCGGGAAAAAATGGGATTTAGGGTGAAAAACTATGGAAGCAAGACTTGAATACTGCGGCAATTATATAGAAATAGAAAATTTTCGGCACAGTATTGACGACGAGAAAAACGGAAATCCTTATAATTGTTCATTTGATATTAAAGTGAAATCGGGAGCGTTCTCGGGCGTTGCATATAAATGCGAATATGATTATAAGAAATTACAGGAATTTATCGGATTGCTTGAGGAGATGATTTCATTCAAGATAAAAGAAATAACCTTTGCCGAAATAAGTTACGGCAACACAATAAAGTTCAAGTGCGATAAAACGGGACATATCAAAGTGTCGGGCGAAATACAGCAGGACGGTGAAGGCAGCCACCTCCTGAAATTTGAATTTATGACAGACCGGACAGTTTTCCCGAAATTCATAGAAGAGCTGAAATTGCTGTAAATTCCGATTTATCTCATAATAGGGAATAGGTGATAAAATGGGAAATGTTGAGTTAAAACAGGAGCGTTGGCGGTATCCGCGCTTTTTTACGGAGGAAATCGCGGACGGGTGCGCGTTCGTGTCGGAGGACGACGCGGCGCACGCTTCAAAGGTTCTCCGAATGCGGGCGGGGGATATCGCGGTGCTGTGCGACGGGCATAAAACCGACTATCTCGCGCGGTTTTCGGGCGAAAACAGGTTTGAAATCCTCGAACAAAGCGAAAACAAGGCTGAGCCGTCAATCTATCTTCGGCTGTTTCAGGCAATGCCGAAGGGCGATAAAATGGAATTTATCGTGCAAAAGGCGGTGGAATGCGGAGCTTCGGAGATAATACCGTTTTTCTCGAAAAGATGCGTTTCGCGCCCGTCCGAAAAGGCTCTTTCAAACAAGCTGCCGCGTTATCGGAAAATCGCTCTTGAAGCCGCGAAGCAGTGCGGGCGCGGGATAATCCCGAAGGTCGGCGGGGCGGTGGATTTTTCCGCGCTGAAAACGCTTATTTCTCCCGAAAATACGGGAATACTGTTTTATGAATGCGGCGAAGTGCCGCTTTGCAGGGCTGTGAGCGAGTTTCGGCAGAACGTGGATATTGTGATAGGCAGCGAGGGCGGCTTTGAGCCGTCCGAAGCGCAGGAGCTTGAAAGCGCGGGATTTGCCGTCGTATCGCTCGGAAAGCGCATTTTGCGGTGCGAAACCGCTCCCGTGGCGGCGATTTCCGTTTTGATGAATATGACAGGAAATATGTGACTAATTTGGTGAAAATAACTAAAATTTCGAGTAACTATTGAAATTTTGTGATAAATGGTGTATAATATCTATGATAATTTAACTATTTTCCGTTTTCAAGGAGGGGTATCATATGAAAACACTTGGGATCTTGCTGGTAGGCGCGCTGGCGGTTGCGGGAGGCATTGCCGCGGCGACTTATATTACCAAAAAGAAGCTCGAAAAGGACAACGAGGACAACTACTACGACGACTGGGACAGCGACGATATCGACGACGATTTCGATTTTGATTTCGACGAGGATATGGACGTCGAGGGCGAGCCGTCCTTGAAGAAATCCGAGGACGAGGGCGCGGCTATTCCCGAGACTCCGTTCGGCGGGAATGCGTTTTCCGAAGGGGATAACGATAATTCCGACGAGGAGCTGTAATATCGCGTTAAATAAAAAGGCGGGAGCTTTGGGCTTCCGCCTTTTTTTAGGAAGTTTTCCGAAAATGGGAAAAATCCTCTTGCAAAATGGAGAGTTGTGTGGTATAATGGATAAAGAGACAGTTACTGTTTTCTTAAATTTAATATAAGGTGGTGTTTTGATTGAAGCACGTTGTTACCGTAAACAAGGCAAATCTGAAGGCTTCCGCTGAAAAGGGCGGCTGCGGCAAGTGCCAGAGCTCCTGCCAGTCCGCTTGCAAGACCTCCTGCACGGTTGCAAACCAGAAATGCGAATCCGTTAAATAATCAAGAACGGTAACGGGCGGGGCTTCCCGCCCGATTGTTTTATTAAACAGAGGTTATCAGAGGTTTTTATGATACATAAATTTAAACAGTTGGGATATAACATTGTGCTGGATTCCGACAGCAACGGCGTTCACGTCGTGGACGACTGCGCTTTTGATATGCTGGATATAATAAGCGCGCCGATGAGCGAAGAGCCCCCGAAGGAGCTGTTTTCAAAGCTCGGGAAGTACTCCGAGGAGACCGTCCGCGAGACGTATGGCGAGCTTTTGGGGCTGTATAAAGAGGGTTCTCTTTTTGCAGCGGATGAATATGAAAAATATTCAAACACAATGGTGAAAAGCCCCGTAAAATCCATGTGCCTGAACGTCGCGCACGACTGCAACCTGCGGTGCGAATACTGCTTCGCGCAGACGGGAGATTTCGGCGGGGAGAGGCTTTTGATGCCGCCCGAAATCGGCAGGAAGGCGATAGATTTTCTTATCGAAAAATCCGCCGACAGACAGAATATCGAGCTTGATTTTTTCGGCGGAGAGCCGCTTATGGCGTGGGATACCGTTGTGGAAACGGTGAATTACGCGCGGTCTGTTGAAAAGCAGCACGGCAAGAATTTCCGCTTTACGATAACGACAAACGGGGTGCTGCTGGACGATGAAAAAATCGACTACATAAACCGCGAGATGTCGAACGTGGTGCTGTCGCTGGACGGACGGCGGGAGGTTACCGACCGCATTCGCAAGACCCTGAACGGAAAAAGCGTGTACGACGTGATTGTCCCGAGGTTTCAAAGGCTGGTGGAGCGGCGCGGCGACAAGGATTATTATGTCCGCGCGACGTTTACGAAATACAACCTCGATTTCACCGAGGACGTGCTTCATTTGCGGGAGCTTGGGTTTGAGCAACTCTCCGCAGAGCCCGTGGTTACCGATGAAAAAGAGCCTTACGCTCTTACGAAAGCCGATCTGCCGAGAATTTTCGAGGAATACGACCGTTTGTGCGAGGTTATGGCAAACCGCACGGATAAGAAATTCAACTTTTTCCACTTTATGGTAGACCTTGACCAGGGTCCCTGCGCGATAAAACGGCTTCGCGGGTGCGGCTGCGGAAACGATTATGTCGCTG
>CANRIQ010000040.1 GCA_947630655.1 uncultured Clostridia bacterium
TCGAGCTTCTGAGCGACGGGACGGTCGAAAGGCTCTGCATGAAATTCAGACAAAAGGGTCTCCCCTACGGTTTCGGCGGGATAGCGTCGCTCGGACGGCGAAGCTGTGCCGGTTCGGCAGTCTGCGCGGGTTGAGCTGGCTGTGCAGGCTGAACAGGTTGAGCAGGCTTAATATCGAGCGGCTCGGGAAGCCCCTCCGCGGGCTTTTTAGAGCCTTCTGCAACAGCAGCCCCTACAGCAGCCGCAGCTCCAACTGCCGCCGCCGCAACGCCAACCGCCGCAGCGGTTTTGTTCTCGGTATTTTCGGGTTTTTCGGTAGTCTCGGGCTTCGGTTCAGCGGGAGCTTCCGCAACAAACGGAGCGGTTTCCGCGATAAAACCGACCTCCTCGGGAATAAAGTCATCGATGTTGTCAACCTTTGCCTTTTCGGCAGCTTTTTCCACAGCGGGAGCAATTTCCTCCACAGTCGGAGCTATAGGCTCGGGCTGAACATCTTCCACAACAGGAGCTATCGGCTCAGGCACGGGAGCAATAGGCTCAGGCTTAACATCTTCCACAACGGGCGTTATAGGCTCGGGCACGGGAGCAATAGGCTCAGGCTGAACATTCTCCACAACAGGAGTAATCGGCTCGGGAACGGGCGCAATAGGCTCGGGTTCGGGAGCTTTCTCCTCGGCGGGAGGCTCTGTCATATCCTCCATCGAATTATTCAGGAACTTATACGGATCAAGCGAAATATCCGCGGACGGGTCTTCGTCCATAGAACAACCCTCAATAACGGGAACGGCGTTCGCAGAATACGTTTCGTCCGCGCCTTCGGCTTCGCCCATGGAAAAATTCTCCATTTTGCGGTCCTCGCCATGCTTCGGCTCCTTCTGGCGAACCGCGTTCTGCCGCGCGGGAACGTCAATCGACGGCATTTCGTTGCCCGAAGCCTTAAAGCTTTCAAGCTGGGCGGTAAGGGTATTCATATCCTCCTCGGAAATGCCCCTGTTGAACATATCCGCAGAGCTTGCATTATCATTAAACGCGGGAATTCCGCCGCCGACAAAGCTGTCAATCCTTGCGGCGTCGTTATCGGAAATTCCCCCGAACCCGCCGAAATCAACGGGATTTGTATTTATCGGCGGAACGCCGCTTCCGTTGGACAGCATGCCGCCCTGCGGCGTGTCGGTGAGTATCATTCCGCATTTATCGCATTTATTCGGGTTTTTCTGCATATGCATTCCGCAGTTCGGGCAGAATACAAGAGTTTCCTCGGCGTTTTCGGCTTCGTCATTAGCGTTTTCGTTATCGGCAGCCTCGGCAGTCTCGGCAGCATCGCCTTCTGCGGCAACGGGCTTTTCGTTGTCGTCGTCCTCGTCAAAAGCGTTTGCGGGAACGGGCGAACCGCATTCCATACAAAACGAATAGCCTCTTATCAGTTTCTTTCCGCAATTTTCGCAAAACATATGCATTTACCCCTTGTCTGAAAAATACCCCCAAAAGTACATTAGTGGTTAAATTATATTATACTATAAAAACGTCCCTTTGTCAATCGATTGAAAACAAAATTGTAGGTTTGAACCAAACCGAGCGTTCTATTTTGTGCTAAACAACGGAGAAATACAACCCTGCGAAAACTCCCGCGGTTATAGCCATGATTGCCACCGCCGCAAGGCAGATGAAAATATGCCCGAGAGTGAACCGCCTTTCGGGGGCATCATGCTTTTTGGGAGCGGCAGCAGGTGAAACAGGGGCAGCGGGCGGAACAGGGGGAACATTCTGTGCGTTCGGGATATTCGCATAAGCCAAAGACTCACCCGAAGTCGGGATAACATTCGGCGTGGGGATCGTGCTCTGAGGGGTTTCGCTTGTCTGTTCCTCCGAAACGGCGTTTTCGGGAGCGGTCTGCACTGGGGTTAAAGCATTTTCCTCCGAAACCGTCTGCTCCAAAGCCTGCACAGCGTTTTCCGAAACGGGCTGTTCGGCAGTCAGAACCTCGTTTTCGACAGCAGGCTCCTTTTGAGGCTCGGCAGCCGCCGTCCGCACGATAACGTCCCTCACGGGCGCGCCGCAAAAGCTGCAAAATCTTGCGTCGTTTGCAATTTCTTTACCGCAGTTTACACAAAACATAATCAAAATTCCTTTCTATACACAACTAATTTTATACTGTTTCCGCCGTCAGCCCTCCGCGGTTTCTGACGTAGTCGAACAAAAACTGCTGGGCGACGCCCTCCGCGCCTTTTACGCACTCGGGAAGCCCCTCGGGGTAAAATTCCGCCAAAACGCGCTTTACCCACACGTCTTTTGGGAACGCGTCGGTCTTTCGGTATGCGAACAGCAGCACGCAGTCCGCGACCTTGTCCCCCACGCCCTTTATAAGCTTCAGCCGCTCCCGCGCTTCCTCCGTCGAAAGCCCGCACAGCCCGGAAAGGTCAACCTCCCCCGAATTCACCTTGTCAATCGCGTCAGCGAGGTATTTTGCGCGAAAACCCGCCCGCAGCGGCGCGAGATCCTCGGGCGTTATCCCGCGCAAGGCTTCCGCTGTCGGGAAAGCGTAGCCGCCGTCTGTTTTTTCGCCGAAATTTTCGCAAAAACGCTCGATTATTCCCGTTATTCGGGGGATATTGTTGTTTTGGGAGATAATGAAGCTTAACAGCGTCTCAAACGGCTCCTGCCGCAGAATTCTTATCCCCGCGGAGCTTTCGCAGGCGGCGCGGAGCGTTTTGTCCGCGGAAAACCGCCTTATGTACGCCGAATAATCGGTTTTAAGGTCGAAATAATCCTCCCATTCGGGAAATTCGCCGTCGTCAATGCCGTCAATCGTTATTTCATCGCCGAATCGTGTCAGAACCAGCCTCCGTTTTCGGACAATTCCCGCAAAAGAGCCGTTCTCCAGCTCATTCCAGCGGAAGCATTGACCGCAGGTAAACGTTTTCGCGAGGTCAAATTCGGATTTTTTTATGTTTAATTTCATTATTTTTCAAAAACCCCTTGATTATTTACTTTAATTATAATACAATATAAATAAGATTTCAAGTTGTTTGCGAAAATTTCATCAAATTTGTACATAATTTTCAAATTCAGGCGGGAGGCAGGAAAAATGAGAGAAAGCATACTCACCATTCCGGTAAACGAGGTGTTCGAGCCGAAGTGCGGCTGTCCGATCTGCGCTATGCGCAACACCGTGGAGGATCACATAAGCGAGTATATCATGGGCGCGGCGATGATGGAGCCCGATGTTCGGATAGAAACCAATGCTTTAGGCTTTTGTCACAGGCATTTCAATCAGCTTTTAAAGCAGAACAACCGCTTGTCTCTCGGACTTATGCTGAATACAAGGCTTGCGGAGATACGCTCGGAGATTTTCGAGAAAAAGGAAACGATTTTCGCGAAAAAGGACGCAAAGCTCAAAAAAAGCTCCGAAATCGAAAAAACCTGCTTTGTCTGCTCGAAGGTTGAGTGGGGCGTGTCGCATATGCTGGAGACGTTTTACAAGATGTTCAGGGTGGACGAGGGCTTCAGAAGGCTGTATTCCGAGCAGGAATATATCTGTATCCCGCATTACAACCTGCTTATGACCAAAGCCGAGCAGTTTCTGAAAAAAGACGATTTAAAGGCGTTTTACGAGGCTACCGACAAGCTCGCGGGGGATTACCTCAAGGCTCTTAACGACGATGTAGCGCAGTTTTGCGACAGCTTTGACTACCGCAACGCCAAAAAGCTTCACAACGAGGAAATGGAACACGTCCGCAGCTCGATAGAACGCGCGATTGAGTTTATCACCTCGCGCAAGCCCGACTATAAATAATATTTACGGAGAAGATATGGATATTCTTGCTATAGAAAGCTCCTGCGACGAAACCGCCGCGGCGGTCGTGCGGGACGGACGGGAAATTATTTCCTCCGTTGTCGCAACGCAGATAGAGGAGCATAAGCTTTACGGTGGAGTTGTCCCCGAGATAGCGTCGCGGCGGCACTGCGAGAGCATTTCTGCGGTGGTAGCGGAAGCTCTCGAAAAGGCGAAAATGACCCCCGCGGACGTTGACGCGCTGGCGGTGACGTTCGCGCCGGGGCTTATAGGCGCGCTGCTGGTGGGGGTGAACTTCGCGAAGGGGCTTGCTTTTTCGCTTGACAAGCCGCTTGTTCCCGTGCATCATATCCGCGGGCATATTGCTGCGAATTATTTAGCTTATCCCGAGCTTTCCCCGCCGTATATGTGCCTTGTCGTGTCGGGAGGACATTCCCATATCGCGGAGGTTAAAAGCTACACCGAATTCGAGGTAATAGGTCGGACAATCGACGACGCGGCGGGCGAGGCGTTTGA
Source organism: uncultured Clostridia bacterium (assembly GCA_947630655.1). Classification (GTDB taxonomy): domain Bacteria; phylum Bacillota; class Clostridia; order Oscillospirales; family Ruminococcaceae; genus CAG-115. Next base: position 4,309 of record CANRIQ010000040.1, read on the forward strand.
CAAATCCGCGCGGGCGATGGGTTTTCCGTATCCCGGGGGAATTTATATCGACAACGCGTCAAGGCTCGGCGACGCGTCGAAGTACAAGCTGCCGCGCCCCCACACCCAAAACCCGTATGATTTCAGCTTTTCGGGGCTTAAAACGGCGGTGGTGAACCTTGTCCACAACGCAGAGCAAAAGGGAGAAACGCTTGATATAAACAGCCTTGCGGCAAGCGTTCAGAAGACAATATGTGAAATGCTGACGGATAAATTCCTAGCGGCGGTAGGCGAGCGGAATTGCAAAAAAATCGCCGCCGCAGGGGGAGTTGCCGCAAACAGCGGGCTTCGTGAGACGCTCGCAAAGGCGGCTGAAGAGCGCGGGCTTGAGCTGTTTTTGCCGCCGAAATCTCTTTGCGGAGACAACGCGGCGATGATAGGCGCGCAGGGATATTATGAGCTTCTGGCGGGGCATACGGCAGACGAGAGCCTTAACGCCTACGCTACTATGGATATTGGCAGGGTGGTTTACTAATGAAAAATATCGTACTTATCGGAATGCCCGCGGTGGGGAAGTCGACAATAGGCGTGCTTACGGCGAAAACGCTGGGTTTTACGTTTGTCGACACCGATCTTATAATTCAGCAGACCACGGGAAAGCTTTTGCAGCAGATAATCGACAATTCGGGGCTTGACGCGTTTTGCATTGCGGAGGAACGCGCAATCTGCTCGGTTGAGGACTCGGAAAACGCAGTTATCGCAACGGGCGGAAGCGCGGTTTACAGCAGGGAGGCAATGCTCCACCTCAAAAAGCACGGGGTGGTGTATTATCTTTCGCTGCCGACAGATGAGCTTGAAAAACGGCTGTCGAATATCAAGACCCGCGGCATTGCAATGCGCCCCGGCGACAGCATCGAGGACGTTTTTAGCCGCCGCGCAGAGCTTTATTCCGAGTACGCGGATATAACGGTGGATTGCATGGGAAAATCCGCCGAGGACACCGTCGCGGAAATTTGCGAGTATCACAGGAATATCGGATAACTAAAAAGGAGAATTATGGAAGAAGAAATTATTACACTGAATGAAGAACAGCCCGAAAACCCCGAAAATCAGGGAAATCAGGGGCAGCCCTCGCTTTTGCCGGGATTTAAGAGCGTTTGCATGCGCTTAGGCGCGATGATGATAATCGTGTTCTTGGCGAGAGTTGCCGCAGAGGTGGGTGCGACGCTTTTACAGCCGTATTTCGACGGTCTTAAGCCCGTTTGGTTTTATGTGTTGCAGGCGGGAATGTCGCTGGTGTTTTTGTACGGCGTGCCGATGATTTCGGCGGTGTTTTTGCTGGGAAATCCGCTCAAAGGTTCCGGAGTTTATTCAAAGCCTAAGTATTTCGGCAGGGCAATGGCAATGTTCCCCGCGGGGTACGGAATTGCTATTACGGTAAATCTGGTTACAATCCTTGTGGGAACGATTTTCCGGGGGACATCGGTCGGCGACTCGTTTACCGCAACGCAGGACGCGTTTGTCGTTCCCGATATGGCGAGTGCCGTCGTGCTGTTTTTGCAGATGACGATTATGGCTCCCATATTTGAAGAAATGTGGTTCCGCGGAATGGTAATGGAAAGCCTCCGCCCCTACGGAAACGGCTTTGCTATCTTTATTTCCGCAATACTTTTCGGGCTTACGCACTCTAATTTCGCACAGTTTTTCTATGCCACCGCGCTGGGAATTTTCCTCGGGTATATCGCGGTTTCCACAAGAAGCATAATTACCACCACGATTATGCACGCGATGTTCAACAGCATTTCGGGGCTTATGGTGCTTTTGTCCGCAAACGAAAGCGTGGGAGACTATCTCCTCGCAAAGGACGAGCAAGCCGTTATAACGCCCGCGGTGGTGCTGTATTTCGTGTGGCTGGGGCTTGTAATGACGCTTATGGTGGTGGGCGTTATTATGGCGATTTACAAGTTCATCAAAATAAAGAAATACAAAGTCCCCAAAGTCCAGAACGAGCTTTCCGCGCCGAAACGCTGGGGGATTTTCCTCTCCCGCGCGACTGTTATTATAATGATAATTCTCGCGGCGGACGCTTTTTCTGTGAAGTTTCTTGCAAGCGGGCTTTACAGCCTTCTTTTATTGCTCAGCGGGCAAAATTGACGGATTTGAAAGGAGTTTAAAATGGACAATAATTCCTCCCGCGTAAGCCTTAAGAAGGCTGAAAAACCCACTCCGTGGACAGACCCCGTGACGGGGGAAATCTACCCGGGCGGCAACCCGAACGAGGTTTCAAAGCCGATTATGCCGCAAAATATCCCGCAGCCCGTTGCAGCTCCCGAGTCTCCTGCGCCGACGCCTGTTCAGACGCCGCAGGGGATAATAAACGACGGTATGAAATATTGCAAGTTCTGCGCGGCGAGAATACCGAAGGAAGCGGTGTTCTGCGTGCATTGCGGGTGTCAGGTAGAGCAAATTCAGACCGTACAGCCCGCTCCCGCTCCCGCTCCGCCTCCCCAGCCTGTGATTATCAACAATAATAACAACAACGTCTCGGCTGGTCGCCCCAAAAGCAAAATAGTGGCTTTGCTGTTGTGCTTTTTCCTTGGGGAGTTCGGAGTACATCGCTTTTACGAGGGCAAAATCTTTACCGGGATTTTGTGGGCGTGTACGGGCGGATTTTTCCTGATAGGCTGGATTATCGACTTTATAATTCTGCTTTTCAAGCCATCAACCTATTACGTATAAAATAAAAAAAACAGCTCCGAAAGGAGCTGTTTCTTTTATTGTTTCAGAAACCGATATATGTAAATTGAATATCCAAAAGCTGGTCGTAAAGATCCCAATATTCGTCCAAAAGCTCGTCAACCATATCTTCGCTTGCAGAATTTACCTTCATGGCAAATGCGTCGTATTTCTCACTAAGGTCATCAAGAGCCTGTTCCGCCTCGCTTGAAAGCTGCTGTGCGTACATCTCCGACATATCCTCATAATCCTCCGCAAGGAAATCTCTGATGTCGGCAAGAGTGTAGTCGGAATCATAGTCGTAATCGTCGTTGCCGAAGTCAAAATCGCTGTCGTTGTCGTAATCATTGTCGAAATCAAAATCGTTATTGTTGTCAAAATCATAATCCGGAACAGGCGTATCAAACACCCCGGGCAGGTTGTCGGAAATATCCTCAAACGCCGCGGTAATCTCCTCGGAGAACTTTTCAAGTGCCTCCTCCGCGTCGGGATCGCTTGCCCCGTTTATTATGGGCGTTGCGTCAATTACGTCCCCGGGCACCGAAAGCAGGGATGTGTCGTCCGAGCCCTCGGTTGTAAGCTTAAGCGAAACGCTTCCGTACTGCGGAATATCAAGGCTTATTTTGCTTTCAAGAGCGTCCCCGTCAATCGTGTTTGAAATAGTCAGCGTAACATTATTTACAGCCGCCATGCCCTCCTCTGTAAGCATATCGGAAAACTCGTCGGGAAGCTTTACGGAAAGCTCATAAGAGCCGACTGCAACGTCCTTTTTCAGGAATTTCTCGGTTTTAACATCGCTGTACTTCACATTGAAGCCAACGCTCTCGTCCTCGATAGTTACATCGAAATCGCATTCGCCGTCGGTCTCGCTTTCGGCGGTGTTCTCGGCAGTCAGCACGAAAACGTCCTCTCCGTCCTCGGTGTATGACAGCTCCAGACCCTCTTTAGAACCATTCTTTACAAACGCCGCGACAGCCTCGTTTTCGCCCTCAGCCTTTGCGGTATAGGACTTTCCGAGAACATTGCCGTTTTTGTCGATAATCGTTTCAATAATCAGCTTGTCGTCGTCGGTTGCCGTAAATTCGGCAATACTCGTAATTGCGTCTTTGTAATCCGAAGCTGTAATATCCCCACCGCATTCGTTTATGTAGTCAACGATTTTTTCAGAGAAATACTCATCGTCCGCGATATGCCCGAAAATATCGGAAAACAGTTTTTCAAGGCTCTCTCCCTTAAATTCCGCGGTGATAAGCTTGCCGTTTACCTCAACGCCGTCGGCTTTCATAGAGCCGTTTTCCATTTCCTCAACCGCGTCGCTGTAGTTTTCGAGATAAACCTCCACAACCTCGCCGATAAGGCGTTCAATCTCTTTTTCGTCAAGCTCCAGCGGCTCGATTTCCGTCTCCGTGCTTTCGGGAGCTTCGCACTCGAACATAACAGCCTTATCCGACGCGAACGGCAGTGCTATGTACACCTTTCCGTCGTCGGAAATCAGCATTTTCGCGTTTATGGTTATCTTGTCCGAAGAAACATCAAAAAGATAGCCCGCGGAGCTGTCGTTTGCCGCCATTGTGTAGCTTGCTTCAAAGCCGTTTATGAAGTCCAGCAGCTCCGAAACGTCCTGTGCGTTTTCGCCCATAAGGCTCTTTGCGGAGTCGGTAAGCTCAACCTTGCCGCTTGCGGTCATTTTAACGCAGTTTGTGCCGTAATATTCCGCAAGCGCACTTTTTACGACCTCCACAGCCGCCTTTGTGTCAAATTCAATAGCGTTTTCCGCGGAATTCGACATCATCGCCATGCCGCTGCCGGTCTGATCCACCGAAGCCAGAGCCGCGTACAGCTCGGACGCGGATTTAATGCCGTTTGAGAGCGCGGGCGCGTCAATCTGACTTGTAACCTCTTTTATCGAGTTGCCCTCAACCATTGCGGCATATTTCTGCTTGCCAAAAATAATCGACATCACAGTCGCCTTATTCGTAAGGAAAACCGTCGCTCCCACCGCAACAAGGAGTGCCAGCACGCCGACGATTATCAGCGCGACAACCCCGCCCTTGCCCTTTTTAACGGGCTTTACAGCCTCTCCGCCGTATGCGGGCGCAGCCGCAGGCGCAGAGGGCGCGTTTTCCGAGGGCGCGGAATACGCGGTATAAGCCGCCGTTCCGTAGCCTGTCGCCGAAAACGAGCTTCCCGACGGTGTGGGAACGGAATTCGACGGCATGGGGATAGAATCCGACGGCTTCGGGATAACGTCCGAGGGCTTGGGCTCTGCCGCCTTGTTCATAGCGGAAACCAAACTTTCCGACGGGGAATTTTTGTCAAGGGACACCGTCGACATCGCGCCCTCGCCAAAGGTCTCCGTCGCGGAGGTGGTTTTAACGTCGGGGGCTTGCTTTGCCTCCGCTCCGCAGACGGTGCAGAATTTTGCTCCGCGCTGAAGCTCCAGACCGCATTTTTCGCAGAAATACTTGTGCTCCTCCACGGGAGCTTCGGCGGGCTTTACGTCCGCGCCCACGGCGAAGCTCGCGCCGCAGTTCGGACAGAATTTTGCTCCGTCGGGTACTGTGCTGTTGCATTTGAGACAATTCATAATTAGATCCTTTCATAGCTGCGTTTCCGTAGGGAAACAGTTGGTACTATAACAATTTAATTATAACTCATTTTCGTTGTTTCGTCAATGGTGAACATTACAAATTTAACCGAATAACCCGCCTTGTTTTGTGCAATTTGCGTAAAACAAAAGTGCCGCGCAATGCCGGCACTGTGATTTATAAAAATGCTCTTATAAGCAGGCTAGAAAGCCTTAAATGCGAGGAAGCGTAACCGCGGCTAGGCTTTGTGCCTGCCGATCAAGCCCTCGCATTATCCGCTTGCGCGGATAATGCTGACAAAGCAGATGAGGCTTTATCGCCTTGCTTATTATCTGCCCTTACCTTCGGAGAGGACATATATATCCACATAATGCGCTCCCCACTTGCATGCGTCGGCATAATCCGCCACAAACACGTCTACCGCGACCGTGCCGTTCATCATACCCATACCCGTATCCGCCGCAACAGCGTATCCGTAAACTACCGAACCGTCCTGCGCGACGATATACAGTTCGCTTCCGTAGGGGATAACGTTCGGGTTTACAGCAACCGTGCCTATCTCGGCTTTTCTGCCGCTTGCGGTAAGCGCGCCGGGAGGTGCGTAATAAGCGGTTGCCTTACCGGAAACTATTCTCGTGTAATTTTCGGGAATTCCGTTTACAAGCTTCAGCGACTCGGGATCGGACATCTTCGCATAAGGCGTTTTAAGAGCCGTTCCGCGCTCGATAACCTCGGTCACGGGCTCTTTGGAAACGTCATCGGAAAGCGTTTCTGTAGCCGAAAGCTTGCCGTCGATATAGGTTTCCATATACTTTACGGTGTGAACGCCGTTTTCGCCCGCGGTAAGCGTTTCTTCCGTGCCGATGGCAAGGTTTGTGTTGTTTACATATTCGGTCTCAAACGGTATTTCGGCGGTTTCCGTGCGTTCAACATATTTTACTCTGGTGACATTTATTTCCATTCCCGGGAAAATATCCGCGGTAAGAAGTCTGTCGACCTTGTCGTCCTCGCCGAGCGTAACTCCCGCCCTTGCGAGAGCCTGTTCTACCGTGCCCTCGGCTATCTCAACCGAAGAGGTCTTGCCGTCGGCGGTGACCTTCACGTCGAAAGCGCGGTGAATGGTGATATAACCCGCGTTGTTTTCGGTATCCTTATTATAGCTTACGGTGTCGTTCGGGTTAAGATTGTATTTTTCCTCGCGGAGAATTGCGTAAACATCCGACTGGTTAGTTCTTACCTCGCGGGTTACGCCGTTGTCGGTGATATAGACCGTGCTTTTGAAATAAAGCGAACCGGTAAGCAGCACAATCGTCACCATAAACGCGGTGAAAATGGCAAGCTTTACCATTTTGCTCTGCATAAGCAATCGGTTCATTTTAGAATTTACTATCTGCGGTTTCATAATTGCCTCCAATCAAAATCGACTCATATGTGCCGCGGACAAATTTCCGTTCCCCTCGGAAATCCGCCGCCGATAAAGGCTGTTTTTTATCTTCCGGAGCTGTAGCTTGTTTGTAACCTTTTTGTAACTTTTCCGTGCCTTCATCGAGGTTTAATGCTATTATAACCCGTTTTTTAGTAAATGTCAAACATAAACCGACGGTTGAATTTGTGCAGTTTTCACAAAATTGTTTTGTAACCTTTTTGTAACCTTTTGAAAAAACAAGCGAATTTGGAAATTATTTGTAAAAATTTAAAATTCTTGTTGTAAATTTAACTAAAACTCCGCAGTACCGCGGATTTAGTCAAACTGCACAAAAATATTCCCCAAAACGCATTGCTGTTTGTAACACACAGAAAAACGGGGCAGCCCGAAAGCCGCCCCGCATTGTTTTTTCTGTTTGTTTGGTTTACGCTACGATAAACTTCTTTATCTCGTCAAGGAATTCGCCGCAGTCGTCGCTGTGGATCTTAAGCTCAAGCTCCTTCGACAGATCAAGGCTGAAAATGCCCATGATGCTCTTTGCGTCGATAGCGTATCTGCCGCTTATGATGTCAACATCGTACTGGCAGCCTGAAACGATAGATACGAACTCCTTTACGTCGTTAATGGCGTTAATGCGGATTTTTGCAGTTGTCATAATAATCTTCCTTTCGTCGTCGGGTCAATGCCCTCTTTTTAAGCTTCGCCGTCAGTCGGCAAGAAACTTCTTCACTTCGTCCATAAAGTCCTCGCATTCCTCGCCGTCAGCGTGGATAACAAGCTTCAGCGATTTTGTGAGGTCAAGGCTGAAAATGCCCATAATGGACTTTGCGTCGACGGCGTATCTGCCCGAAAGCAGGTCCACGTCGAACCTCGCGCCGTTTGTCAGCGCGCAGAATTCCTTTACATCGTCAATGGAATTCAGCTTTACCATACATTCCTTCATAATGTCCCCACCTTTCATGTGTTCGTCGGGGCGTAAGGTTTTTTCTGTAAAATCGCCCCTCTACATAATAATATAACAATAAATTTAAAATTAGTCAATAGCTTATTGCAAATTTCGTAAATTTAAGATATAATATAGAAGTAAGGAAAAACTGTTCTTGTAAATTTTGCACAAAAAGCTATAGTACAATTTGGACATTATAGAGGTTGAACCCGTATTAAACGGTAAAAATTGTAAAAGGCGGTGAAAATTCACATTTATGGAAAATATAACCTTTGAAATAATAACGCTCGGGTGCAAGCTGAATTTCTGCGAAAGCGCGGCGATTGCGAAAAGCCTCGAGGAACGCGGCTTTACCCGCGCGGCTGACGGCGAAAAGGCGGATATCTGCGTGATAAACTCCTGCGCGGTGACGGGGGCTGCCGCCGCAAAAACGCGGCAGGCTGTCTCGCGTGCGCGGCGGGAGAACCCACAGAGCGTTGTGGTTTTGTGCGGATGCTATCCGCAAAGCTATCCCGGGGAAACGGGGCTTTCGGGGGGTGCTGATATTGTCGCGGGAAATTCCGAAAAGGGCAAAATCGGGGAAATTGTAGAGGAATTCCTCAAAACGCGCGTTAAAACGGTGAAAATCGCACCTCTGACGCGCGAATTCGACGAAAGCGCGGCAATCCCCGATGAGGACAGAACCCGCGCGTTTATCAAGATAGAGGACGGCTGCGACAGGATCTGCTCGTATTGCATAATTCCGACGGCGCGCGGGCGGGTGAGATCGCTCTCTCCCGAAAAAATTACCGAGCAGGCGAAAATGTGCGCGCAAAACGGTCACAAGGAGATTGTGCTGACGGGGATAAACTTAAGCTGCTACGGTCGGGAGCTGGGACTTACGCTCGGCGACGGGCTTATCGCGGCGGCAAAATCCGAAATTCCGCGGATAAGGCTGTCGTCGCTCGAGCCCGATATGATTACCGACGAGGAAA
>CANRIQ010000041.1 GCA_947630655.1 uncultured Clostridia bacterium
TATTTGTTTATTCATGTTTTTATTATACCACTTTTGCGCTTTCTAGTCTACTAGTTTTGTGCGGTATTGCCTTAAATTACAGGTAGCTCCATTATGGGGGCTCCGCCCCCCTTTCCCCCGCCAAAGGGGCTTTGCCCCTTTGGAATCCCATTTCGCGGACTGCGTCCGCGTATTATTTTTCTTTTAAGTATTATTCTGTAGTAACGCTCTTTGCAAGATTTCTCGGCTTATCGGGATCTATTCCGCGCAGAACGCTTGTGTAATACGCGATAAGCTGCAACGCGCACACCGTCGGCAGCGGCACCAGAATATCATCCATATCCGCGTCTATATCAAGCCTTAAATCCACCGTGTCCTCCGCAAACTCCGTCCCCTTGCGGCAGATAGCAATTATCTTCGCGCCGCGGGCTTTGACCTCCTCCATATTGGAAATCGTCTTAGGCAGAACATTCTGCTGGGTTGCAACAGTAATCACCGGAACATTGTCCTCTATAAGCGAAATCGTCCCGTGCTTCAGCTCGCCCGCCGCATAAGCCTCGGAATGAATATACGTTATCTCCTTAAGCTTCAGCGACGCTTCAAGCGACAGCGCGTAATCAAACCCGCGCCCGATAAAAAACAGCGTTTCCACGTTCACAAGCTGAGATGCGATAAACTGGCACTCGTCCTTGTTTTTGAGAACGTTTTCGATAGCCTCCGGAGAACGGTAAAGCTGCTCGGTAAGACGCTTTAACTCGTCTTCGAGAATAATTCCCCTTGCATACGCAAACCTAAACGCTATAAGATACAACGCCGCCACCTGCACCGAATACGCCTTTGTACTCGCAACGGCGATTTCGGGTCCCGCGGGAGTGTGTATGCACATATCCGCCTCGCGCGCTATCGCAGAATATTTCACGTTGACAATCGCAAGCGTTTTCGCGCCGCGCGATTTTGCAAGCTCCAGCCCTGCCTTTGTGTCGGCGGTTTCTCCCGACTGGGAAACTACTATAACAAGGTCGTTTTCGCCGACAATAGGCTCCATATAGCGGAATTCGCTTGCAACCTCAACCGTCACGGGAACGCGCGCAAGCTTTTCAATAGCATATCTTGCGATAATTCCCGCGTGCATTGCCGTACCGCAGGCTACAACGAAAACTCTCGAAACGCCGCGGAGCATTTTGTCCGTAAGCCCGATTTCATCGAACACGGGAACGCCGTCCTTTACAAGCATATCCAGCGTTTTTCTTACAACCGTCGGCTGTTCGTGAATTTCCTTAAGCATATAGTGCGGGAAGCCGCATTTTTGCGCCTGTTCAACGTCCCATTCGGCAGTCTGAATTTCTTTTTTAACCGTTATCCCGTGAACATCGAAAAACTCTATCCCGTTTGTATCCATACAGAGAATTTCATCGTCATCGAGAATTATGTATTTTTTCGTATACTTCAAAAACGCGGGAATGTCGCTTGCTATAAAATACTCGTTTTCGCCCACCCCGACGATAAGCGGAGAGCCCTTTCTCACGGCGTAGACCTTTTCCGGGAAATCCTTGAACAGAATGCCCAGCGCGAAGCTCCCGTGAAGCTCCCTTACCGTTTCCATAATTGCGCGAAGGGGGTTTCTTTCGGCGTAATAGTAATCCAAAAGGCACGCCACGACCTCGCTGTCGGTCTGGCTTTTAAACTCGTAACCCTTTTCCGTCAGAAATTCTTTCAATTGAGCGTAATTTTCAATAATGCCGTTATGAACGATAGTAACCCGCCCGTTGGAATGCGGGTGGGAATTAACATCGGACGGCTCGCCGTGAGTCGCCCACCTTGTATGACCTATCCCGCAAAAACCCTGCGGCTTTCCGTCGCGGGCAAGCTTTTCGGTCATAGCCTTCAGCTTTCCGCGGGTTTTGACCGTCTTAATTTCCCCGTTTTCAAAAACCGCTATCCCCGCGCTGTCATAACCTCTGTACTCCAGCTTTTCAAGCCCGTCCATAAGCACATCGGAACAATCCCTCCGACCGATATAGCCGACTATTCCGCACATAATCTTATCCCCTTTCAGAAATATCATAGAAAATATATTCCCCATAGTTAGATTATAGCACTAAAAGGAAAAAAAGTCAATATTAGAGGGTAGAGATTAGAGGTAAGAGGTTAGATTAAGAAGAACGCCCGCCAAAAGGCGGGCGATTGAAATTGCTGCGCAGGAAATTATTACGGACGAAAAAATTATTCGTCGGCAGGAATGACTAAAGCTACATTGTCAAACCCCTTGGGTTTTGCAAGAGCCAAGCGGTTTGTAACGCCGTCCTGCAATGTGTAATCAAACTCCTCAACGACTTCCAAATTATCGCGCGTAAGCTCGATAACCTTGTCCCCTATTATTAAATTACCTAAAATATCGTTTGCGCCGCTGTCGGAGGTAAGAGTAACAGCTCTATAATTAACCTCGAAATCCTTACTGATTTTCGTAGCGGAATTTCCGTCGGCGTCAACATAGCGTATCACCGCATCGTCTACTTCCTTGACGTTAAAATCGTCGAGATTTACCGTGCCGACTTCGGAGAGCGTGCCGTCTTCGGAGCTTACCTGAAAAGCGACAGAGCCGAGGTCCTTTCCGTCAGCCGGAGTGTAGGTGAGCTCCGAAATGTTGTCCGCGGACGCGCCTATCATCGAAACCGCGCCGAGAGCCGCTACTGCCGCCGCAGAAATCACCGTTTTTGCAATGTTGATGTGTTTCATAAGATTGTCCTCCTTTACTGATGCGGGAGTATGAAGCTTTTTCGAGAGCTTTTCCTTGATTTTATCGTTAAATTCGGGCGATGTCTGCACCTCGTCCTCCAAAGCGCATTTGTCAAAAAATTCGTCAAACATACTCATACCCCCTGTTTATCAAAAATTCCTTAAGCTTGCCGCGGGCTCGGGACAGCTTTGACCGCGCGGTATTCTCGTTTATTCCGAGAATTTTTGCGATTGCGGCGGTTTTTTCGCCGTAGAAAAAATACCGCAGGAAAATCTCCTGTTCATCGGCGGAAAGCGTTTTGACCGCCTTCTGAAGCTCCGTCATCATCTCGTCAAGCTCTGCGGCGCGTTCTATCGAAAGCTCCGACGGCAAAACGTCAAAATCGTCAATGCTTTCCGCGCCCGCGGCGGGGGAATTTAAAGAACGAAATCGGTTTTTGACTGCGTTTTTCGCGCAGACCGAAAGATAAGGCTTAAGACCCGCGTCACAGCGGAGGTTTTCCCTGTGAAACCAAAGCTGTCGGAACACATCGGAGCACAATTCCTCCGTGTCCTCCGCGGACAGCGACCCGCCCGAGAAATTCCGCAAAACAGTGCAGACATATCCCGAAAACAGCTCAAGAATTTTATAAAGTGCCTGCTCGCCGTCCTCGGATTTCAAGGCGGCTATAAGTTCGTTCTCCAACAATATTCCCCCAAAAGCGTAACTCTGCGCATTTTTACCCTTTCAACTACATATACACGGGAAAATTAAAAACGTTGCAAAAAAACGCCGACGTTTCCGACGGCGTTTGTTAATTATTTGTTCTCCGAAAACTCCTGTTTAATCTCTTCGGCATGTTTTTGCTGGATTTCGCTGTCGAACGAAAGCACGGGAGGAATATCCTCGTGTTTAATCTTCCGTCTTACATAATTGCTTGTTATCTTCACAACCATGGGCAACAGCGAAATAACGCCGATAAGGTTCGGGATCATCATAAGCCCGTTGAACGTGTCGGAAATATCCCACGCCAGCGACGACGTCATAACCGCGCCCGAAATTATCATCAGCACGAAAAACACCTTATAGCCCTTAGCCGCTTTCACGCCGAAAAGGTACTCAAACGACTTTGAGCCGTAATGCGACCAGCCGACCACCGTTGTAAACGCAAAGACAAGAATTGCTATCGAAATGAAAATCTGCCCGAACGGACCGAAAACGCTTCCGAACGCGTCCGCAACAAGCGTTGCGTCGTTTGTGCCCTCGGCTATCGCGCCCGTTTCGAGGTCTATTTTCCCCGAATTCAGCACCACCAGAGCCGTCATTGTGCAAACCGCCATAGTGTCCGCGAAAACCTCAAAAATGCCCCACATACCCTGCTTTACGGGCTCGCGGACATTAGACGCGCTGTGAACCATTACCGACGAGCCGAGACCCGCCTCGTTTGAGAAAACTCCGCGCTTGCAGCCTTGCGTCAAAACGGTCTTTATGGTCACTCCGACCGCGCCTCCGGCAACCGCCTTCACCCCGAAGGCAAACTTGAAAATCGCCGCGAAGCATGCGCCGATATTCGTGATGTGAGCGAAGATGATAACAAGGCAGCCGAGAATATATGCCGCCGCCATAAACGGCACGACCTTCTCCGCAAAGGACGCAATGCGCTTTAACCCGCCGAGGATTATCAGTCCGCCAAGTATCATCAGCACCACGCCGATTATGATACTCGTCCATTTTACCTCGCCGAATGCGTACCCGAGGTTTACGTTTTTCAAAATCGCAGAATCGAGGTTTATAACGATTTTGTTTACCTGACCCATGTTGCCGATACCGAAGCTTGCCAATACCGCAAACACCGAAAACAACGCCGCCAGAATTCTTCCTATGTACTTACAGCCCTTGTAATGCCCTAAGCCGTCGCGGAGATAATACATCGCGCCTCCGCTCCACTCGCCCTCGGAATTCTTGCGGCGGTAGTAAATGCCGAGAACGTTTTCGCTGAAATTCGTCATCATGCCGAAAAACGCCGCAACCCACATCCAGAAAACCGCTCCCGGACCGCCGACAACGATAGCCGACGCCACGCCCGCGATGTTTCCCGTGCCGATTGTCGCCGCAAGCGCGGTACAGAGTGCCTGAAACTGCGACACGCTGCCGTGTTCCTTGTTTTTGCGCGCGTTTGACTTTTTCGAGAACATACCGCCGATTGTGTTCATCCACCACTCTTTGATATGCACAACCTGGAAAAATTTAGTCGCGACGGTGAGAATTATCCCCGCCCCGATAAGCAGCCAAAGCCCGAGATTTGTCCAGACAAACGTGTTTACGGCGTTGTTTACCGAGGTTATCGTATCGACAAAACCTCCGGACTGAGTTAAAACAATTAAATTTGTCATACCAACCCGAAAAATGCTCCTTAAAAATTTAGGCGCACAAAAATGCGCCTTTATTATTATACCACATTTTTCGCCGTTTTTCAAGAGCTTTTTCGGTTAATTTCTTACAATAAGTCCGCCATCGTCGGGAAGGTCGGAAACATACGGCTTTTGGTCGGAAAATTCCACCGAAAGCTGATGATAAGGGCACTTAAGCGAAATAAGCCCGCCCGTTTTGCTGTCGGCTTCTACTGTAACCTTTTTCCCGGAAAATTCGGTTTCCATCGTCATAACGCCGTCGGACTGCTCGATATTTTCAGCCGGTAATCCCACAACGGAATTAAGCGAGGACGCGATTATCTCGGGGAGCATTGCATATCCCGCGTTTTCGTCCGCCTTAAACGAAAGCCCGCCCAGCTTCGCCGTGTAGAAACCCTCGCCGTATTCGAGAGTTATCCCGCAAAGCTCCTTCGGCTCGGAAAATGTGAACAGATAATCACCCGCCGAAATACGCGTGACGTCCGCCTTCGCCGAAAGCTCCCCGCAGGAAATATCCGCGCACACGGTATAACTTTTGTCAAAATCGGGGGTGTTCCCCGAAAACGGTAGCTTCCCCGAACAGCCGCAAAGCGTCGCCGCCGCAGTTATGACTGTCGCGGCTGAAATAAGGTTTCTGCGTTTCAAATAAATTCCTCCAAAATGTTATTTTGAAGCTTCGGGAAGCAAAACCATCGGAAGCGTTTCAATAAGATCTCCCGCTAAAACGCACGCCTCGGGAATGCGCTGTGCTTTTATTTCTGCGGCTTTTCCGTGAACATACACTCCGCACACCGCCGCGTGGAACGGCTCCAGCCCTTGAGCCGCAAGCGACGCGATAACGCCGCACAGAACGTCCCCGCTTCCGCCCTTTGCAAGCGCGGGAGAGCCCGAGCTGTTTACAACGACGCGTTCTCCGTCCGTAATTACCGTGTTCGCGCCCTTAAGCACCAGTATAACGCCGTATTCCTTTGCGAAATCCCGCGCTGTGCCTATTCTGTCGCGCATTATCTCCTCCACCGACAGCCTGCAAAGCCGCGAAAATTCCAGCGGATGAGGCGTGAGAATGGTAATACCTGTCCGTTGCTTCAATACATTTATATTGCCGCAAATTGAATTTATTCCGTCAGCGTCAACAATTACGGGACAATCTGCATTTTTCAGCACAAATTTCGTCATTTTCCGAGTATTTACAGAATTTCCCATACCGCTTCCTACCGATACAGCCGTGAGCTTCGGAAGAATATCCCGAAGCTTTTCCTCAGCTCCCGCGCCGACAAAGCCGTCCTCGGTCTCGGGCAGCGGCAAAAACGTGCTTTCGACAAGTGAACCGCCCAGAGCCAGCACAACGCTTCCGGGCGTTGCGAGAGTCACAATGCCCGCGCCCGTCCGCAGAGCCGCTCTTGTACTCATTGCCGCCGCGCCGCTGAAAGGCACGCTTCCCGCTATATTCAGCAATCTGCCGAACGTGCCCTTATGCGACGTCGGAAGCCGCTTTGGCAGGCACTGCGCGCAGGTTTCGTCCGTCACCTCGGCAAGATACTCCTCAAAGCAATCTTCGGGGATACCGATATCCGACAGCACAAGCTTACCGTGAACATCGCGGCATTCCGGGAAAATTATGCATTTTTTAAGAGCGGCGAAGGAATAGGTTATCTGCGGGCGAAAACACCGCTCGTCAAGTTCTCCCGTATCGGAATTCACGCCCGACGGAACGTCCGCCGAAACGCGCTTGGGACATTTATTCGCCTCCGAAAAAAGCTCCGCTATACTATCGGGGAGTTCACCGTGAAAGCCCGTCCCGAAAACGCAATCCACCGCCATCGACGCGTTTTTTACAAGCTCGAAACAGCGTTCGCGGTCGTCTGCAAGCGAAAAAACATTCTCCCTCGAAAGCAGCGAAAGCTTTTCGCGGGCGATTTCGCTTTTCGGCTCGCCGCAGCAAAGCACAACCGAAACCCGAAAACCCCTGCGGATAAGGTTATCCGCGGCTACAAACCCGTCGCCGCCGTTGTTCCCCGAGCCGCACAAAAAGCAGATTTTCTCCCCGCCCGAAAGCTCCGCAACGCCCTTTGCCAGTGCCTCTCCCGCGTTTTGCATCATCTCGGAATAGGTAATATAACGCTTATTGCAAACGCTCTCCGCAGCCTTCATCTGAATGTTATTTACCAAAAATTTCATAATTCACCTCAAAAAGCACTTAAACAAAAAGACCGCTTATTGAGCGGTCTTTGTGGTCTCTTCTTCCTTCTGCATACTTGTTCTTACATGCTCAACGCAGTTTGCCACCATTCCGCTTACAATATCGGCGGCAATCCCGGGCAGCATATCCGCGGGAGAAAGGTGCCATTCAAGATACGCGTTGAAAAAACCGCCGACAATAAACGCCGACATAACGTCCATGCGCTTGTCGCGAACCGAACAAACCTGCTCCAGAAGCTTGTCCGTCGTGCTTCTGATAACGGTTTTAAGCCGCGACACAAGCACGCCGCGCGTATCAACCCGCACAAGATCAAAATAATAATCAAACCTCACGGTTATAAGCTCGTTAAGCCCCAGAAACAGCCTTTTCGTCGACGCGCTGAAATCGCTCTGATCAAAATCCTCGACCAGCTTTGAAAGCGAATCAACAAGCTCTCCCTCAATCTCATCCAGAATATCGGTAAGATTGCTGTAATGAGTGTAAAACGTCCTTCTGTTCAGATTTGCTTTTTTGGCAAGCTCGCTTACCGTAACAGCCGAAATATCCTTTTCCTCCAGCAGCTTGAAAAGAGCCTCCTTTATCGCCTTTTTGGTCCGGATAACTCTTTTATCGGAATCGTGCCGGGAACTCGCTTGGGTCATGACAGATTGTCCTTTCAAAAAATATATTTTTTCACGGGTTTAACCCGATGTGTTTATAATTTAATTATATAACTATTTTTCCAAAATGTCAATACCATAACCGAAAAAATTACCGATTTTACCGCTTTTACCGCTCTCAGTCAAAAAGAACGATTTTACCCAGCCGAAGCGTTTCGGAAACATCGATAACCCGCTGATTTGCGCTGCCCTTCCAGTGAAGCTTTGCGTCAAACTGCTCCTTAACAAACTCGCCGTCCACGATAACATCGCAAAGCGGCACTACCGGAAGCTCCTCAATCTCCTCGAAGGAATACCCCGTATACAGCCAGATTGTCTTTTTCGGGAACAGCTCGCGGCATTTTTTCGCAAGGCGGGTCACCTCACCGCGGTTTTTAGGGTGAAGCGGATCTCCCCCGCTGAACGTCAAGCCGCTTATGTGATCGGGCGCGATTTTCTCGAAAAGCTCCCGCTCCGCAGCCTCGTCAAACGGCAAACCGCCGTCTATATCCCACGTTATCGGGTTATGGCACTCGCGGCACTTATGCTCGCACCCCGCCACCCAAAGCACCGTCCGAAGCCCGTCGCCGTTCAGCATATCGTCCGTCGTAATATTGTGATAGCGCATTACATACTCTTTCTGTCGCGTATTTCAGCCATTTTCGCGGCGTTAAGGCGGGTGTCGCCCTTTACCCGTGAATAGCTCAGATACCCGTTCATTCGGTCAATTTTCGTGAGATTTCTGCTCCCGCACTTAGGACAGACGTCCATTTCAAGCTGCTGATAACCGCAGTCGTCGCAATACGCCAGAGAGAGATTTACGCCCTCGTAAAAGCCCTTTTGCATCGCCCTGCGGACAAGGCTTCTCACCGCGCCCTTATTGTAATCAATCGGATAGCGGACATACTGTATTTTACCGCCGTTGAACAAATTCCAGAAACGCTGCTCCTTGTCCTGCTTCTCAATAGGCGTAATATCCTCCGCAACATGACAATGGAAGGAATTGGAAACATATTCCCTGTCGGAAACGTTCTCAATAATGCCGTATTTCTTGCGGAACTGGGTTATCTGCAAGCCGCAGAGGTTTTCGGCGGGCGTGCCGTAAATAGCGTAGAGATGCCCGTCCTCCTTCTTGAACTCCGCAACGCGGCGGTTTATGTACTCCATAGTCTTCAGAGCAAAAGAGCCGTCCTGCGCTATGGATTTCTTGTCCGCAAGCTCTTCAAGCTCGTTTAACGCGGTAATTCCGAAGCTTGCCGTAGCGGACTTCAAAAGCGGCTTTATCTTATCGTGAATTCCAAGATGCCCGCCGAGGAAGCCGCCCTCGCAATATGCAAGCGGATTTGTGGAAGCGCGCATTTCACCAAGATATTCATATGTTCTTATATGAATTTTTCTTATCAAATTCAAATAATAATCGAGAACCTCGAAGAAATCGCGGCTTTCCTGCTGAGCCTTCGCGTAAATCATCGGCAAATGCAGCGACACCGCGCCGATATTAAATCTCCCGATGAAAACGGGCGTATCGTTCTCGTCGGCAGGCTCCATGCCCCCGCGCTCGTACCACGGCGACAAAAACGCCCTGCAACCCATGGGGCTGATTATTTTGCCGTATTTCTTGTAAATATCCGCGACATAGCCGTCCCCCGTAAGCGACAGCCAGTCGGGGTACATCGCCTTGCGGGAACACTCAATTCCCGCCTCGAAAACATCCTCCAGCTCGCAGCCCTCGCCGTGAAGATTTTCATCGTACAAAAACACGATTTTCGGGAACAGCACGGGCTTCTTGCAGGACTTCTTCCCCTGCCCCGCGCCGCGCACCTCAAGCATGGTAATGCTTGCCATTTTCGCAAATTTTCCGCGTCCCGTGCCCGCCGTCATTGTGATAAACGGGTAATCTCCGCGGCTTGACGACACGGAATTGAACTTATACTCCCAACCCTGAAAACCCTGGCGGAAGTCCTCCTTAACATCCTTCATAGCCTCCCTGTCGGCAACCTCCTCCGACAGCCCGAGGCTTGTATAACGCTCAAACTGCTTTTTATAGGTCTTTTCGGCATACGGCTCAAGCAGCTCGTCAACGCTTGCCACCGTGAACCCGCCGTACTGCTGCGAAGCCGCGGCAAGAGTCACATCTCCGATAACATCGAACGCCACCGCGAGGGTTTTCGGCTCGTTGTACCAGAGATTGCCCATCTCGAAGCCGCCCTCCAGAACGCTTTTCACATCGAAAAGGCAGCAATTCATGGTATCGCGGCGGGCGTTCATATCGTGAACGTAAATGTACCCGTCGCGGCACGCCTGAAGCTCCTCGGCGGTCATGAAAAATTTCTTGTAGAGCTGTTTGTTAAGCTCATTCAGCACCAGCGAACGCTTTGTTGACACCAGAGCCGAGTCGGAATTAGAGTTCTCCTTGTCGCCGATGTACATAATGGACTGAGATTTTACATAAACATCGTCCAGCATGTGAACAAAATCCTGTTTGTAGTTGCGGTAATCCTTATAGCTCTTCGCCACCGCGGGATTTGCCGCCTCAAGCGCGGCTTCCACGATATTGTGCATCTCGGCAATGGTAATTTCTTCCTTATTTGCCTCGACAGCCTTGTCGGTCACGAATTTGCAGATGAAATTCAGCTCCTCGGGCGTGAATTTATACATCACGCGGGTCGCGGATTTGTTCACCGCGTTTACCACCTTCTGAACGTTGAATTCCTCTTTGGTGTTGTCCTTCTTAATGACTCTGATCATTTTCAAACAGTCCTTTGTTCCATATTCAAGCACAAAGTATTGCGCTTAAATAAAATTTTACCACATTTTCTTGTATAAATCAAGGGGTTTTGCAGACTTTTAAAAATTCAGCGAAATAGACAAAAACGGACTTTTAATTTTGATATTTGCGGGTTTCAACGTAACTGTTAATTACTGACAGGAATTTTTTTCCATAACGCTCGGCTTTACGCGTGCCGACCCCCGAAACCGTCAAAAATTCGTCGATATTTCGCGGCAAAATAACGCACATTTCACGCAGGCTCTCGTCCGAGAACACAACATACGGCGGCACTCCGAGAGCCTCGGCGAAGCGGCGGCGCAGCTTCCTGAGCTCCTCGAAAAGCTCGGGATTTTCGGGGAGTTTTTCGCCTCTGGAACGCTTTTTCCCGTGAAACCGCATTACAATAGGCTTTTTCGCTCTTACAAACTCGTCGGCTTTGGGCGTGAGAACGCAGATTTTCCGCTCCCCGCATTCCTCGAAATAGCCCTCCGAACGCAAATATTGTGCAATTTGCACAATACGGCTGAGATCCTCGGTCATAATGCCGAAAGTTGACAAATCCGAATACTCCGAAAGCGCAGGATCGCCCGCGAGAATTTTGCAGATATCGCCGGTCGGAAGCGCGGAATTGCGCTGTTTCAGGCGAAAAATGCAGGAAAGGATTTTCTGAGCCGCGATTGTCACATCTACGACCTCGTCGCCCTTTGTGCAATTTCCACAATTTCCGCAGTATGCGCCGGAATTCTCCCCGAAATAATTCAGAATATACCGCCGCAGGCACTTTTTCGACCTGCAGTAGCCCGTCATCGCGCGAAGCCGCGCCATATCGCGCTCTTTTACCGCCTGAGCCTCGTTTTGGGGGAGCTTTGACTCCTCAAAGACGCTTTTTATCATATACTCCGAAAGGCTCCTGTCGGCATCGCTGTACAGCAGAATGCACCGCGCCGTGCCGCCGTCGCGCCCCGCACGCCCCGCTTCCTGATAATAGCTTTCGAGGTCCTTCGGGCAGTTGTAATGCACCACCAGCCGCACATTCGACTTGTCAATTCCCATTCCGAAGGCGTTTGTCGCCACCATTACGTCAATTCTGTCAAACAGGAAATCCTCCTGCGCGGCGGCGCGGTCCTTAGCCGAAAATCCCGCGTGATACTGCCCCGCGCGAAAGCCGTTCCTCTGAAGCAGGGAGCAGACATTTTCCACATTTTTCCTGGTGGAACAGTAAACTATCACGCTTCCGTCCACCTCCGCGTTCAGTATCTTCAACAGCTCCTCGTCCTTGCTTTCGGGTTCGCGCACCTCAAAATACAGGTTCGGGCGGTCAAAACCGGTGGTTATCTCAAGCGGATCGCAAAGTCCGAGCATTTCCACAATATCGCTTTTCACGCGGTCGGTTGCCGTTGCGGTAAACGCCGCCGTTACGGGGCGTTTTTGTATACTTTGCACAAAAGAACGGATTTTCAGATACGACGGGCGGAAATCCTGTCCCCACTGCGAAACGCAATGAGCCTCGTCCACCGCTACAAGGGGAATTTCAATATTGCTCACAAGCTGCATAAAACGAGGCGTAAAAAGCCGCCCTAGCAAACGAT
>CANRIQ010000042.1 GCA_947630655.1 uncultured Clostridia bacterium
ATCGCAATGCGGCTGTTCTCCGGAATCCCCTCCAGATATTTGTCTGAGCGGTTTTTCCGTGAGGGCTTTCGGAAAGCTTCCCGAATAGCCCCGTGTCGGTGTTTGCGGTAATTTCTCCCAATTCGCGTTCGGGCAGAATAACTCCGCAAAGCTCGCCCGCACTGCCTTCTCTGCCTTTTATAACGTCATAAATTCTGGCTTCGGTAATTTCTCCCGAACCCAGAGGAACGGACCCGCCCGTCGTAACGTCGCTGACTGAATGTCCCAGACCCCCGAAAATTCCGCTTTCGGGCAGCGCAAACGTAAGCGTGCCGATGCCTGCCGCGCTGTCGCGCACCCACGCTCCTATTTTATAAGTGCCGCCGTCGCAGACGGGGGTAAGCTCGAGGGACATTTCGCTGTCGGCGCGGGAGAGGACGATTTCGGTGCTTTCGGGGGAGAGCTGCACCGCCTCGGCAATCTCTCCGTTAGAGCAGACCCTTTGCCCGTTTACCTCGCTTATAACATCTCCCGGGCGCAGACCCGCCTTTTGCGCGGGAGAACCGTTTTCCGCGGAAATTACCATAACTCCGTCCGAGCGGATTTTAATTCCGAACGGTTCTCCGCCCAGAACGGCAAAGGGACGCTCTTCATAGTTTACATTGGTATATTTTATCGGCAGACCGCCCAGAAAATACGCGCCCTTGCCGTTATCTAAACCCACCGCCGCCGACAGGAAGCTTCCCGACAGCGCGGCGTCCTTTTCAGCCGTTATATTACAGGGGAGCGCGGCATAAAAGCAGACGAGCATTGCCGTGTAAAACGCCGCTATAAGCGTCGCCGTCCCCGAAAATATCTTTAAGGTTTTCATTGGATAGGAACTCCTTGAACTGTATTTTGCGTAAAAAATGCCGCAAGGCACGGCTTTTTTCCGACTGCAATATTTTTCGCAGACGCGCTCCGTTTATGATTTGAAATAATCGGCGGAAACTATTTTCGTAAACCTCTGTCGGGAATAAAACCCGATTTGTCCGAAAAAATCGCGATGTTGTGTAAAACCCCTTGACTTTTCGGGAAAATTGAGGTATAATAATCTATATGTATTTGTATTTCGGAAAATTTTTCCGCCAAAAGCGGCGGACGGTTATTTTGGAACTTGCGGGCTACGGCTCGTGTTATAAAAAATTACATAAAACAAAATACGGAAAAACCCGCTGATTTAATTTTTGCACAAATAAACAGAATTATCAGCGTTTTTCCGCAGGCAAATTCCGCACGAAAAAATTCCATATTTTTACTCGGACAGGTGTATTCTTGTGCGTGTTTTTGCCGTTGCATTTTCGGAGAAAGGAATATCTATGGGATTATTGACAAACGGAAAAGTGTTGTTTGAAAAGGAAAACGTCCGCAAGGATTTAAGCGGCGAAAATCACCCCCGCAAGACCCCCGCCGCGAACGTAAAGCCTCCGCAGAAGCCTGTTCGGAGGACGGGGACTCCGGTGCTTAACAGCACGAAGGCGGCAATGGAGAACGCGAAGAAAAATCCGCTTGAAAAACGCCCCGTGCTCGGGAGGACTCAAGCCTCGGCGCAGCGGCGTCCTCAGGGCAGGGCGAACCCCGTGAAGTTCACGGCACTCGGCGGGCTGAACGAGATCGGAAAAAACCTCTATGTTTACGAATATGCGAACGATATGTTTATCGTGGACTGCGGTCTGGCGTTTCCGGACGAGGAAATGCCGGGCGTGGATCTGGTTGTCCCCGATTTCACATACCTTGAAAAAAACCGCGAACGTCTGCGCGGGATTGTCATTACACATGGTCATGAGGATCATATCGGCGCGCTGCCGTACCTTTTAAAGAAGATAAACGTCCCGATTTACGGCACAAGGCTGACGCTGGGGCTTGTCGAGGGCAAGCTTAAGGAGCACGGGCTGTTAAATCAGGCGTCGCTTAATGTTGTAGAGCCGCGCCACAACGTCCGTATGGGGTGTATGTCGGTGGAATTTATCCGCGTAAACCACTCCATTCCCGATTCCTGCGCGCTGGCTATTCACACGCCCGCGGGGGTTATCGTGCATACGGGCGATTTTAAGGTGGATTACACGCCTATAGAGGGCGGAATTATCGATCTGGCGCGTTTCGGGGAGCTCGGAAACAGGGGCGTTCTGGCTCTTATGAGCGAGTCTACAAACGTCGAACGCCCGGGCTATACAAAAAGCGAGAGGTCCGTCGGAGAGAGCTTTCGCGGGCTGTTTACGAGAGCCGAGGGCAAGCGCATAATAATCGCGACCTTTTCCAGCAATATCCACCGTATTCAGCAGATAATCGACGAGGCAGTAGCCCGCGGAAGATATGTTGCGGTGTCGGGCAGGAGCATGACAAACGTTATCGCAAAGGCTGTCGAGCTTAATTATATCAAGGTTCCCGACGGCACTCTGATTGATATTGAAGACGTAAACCGCTACCGTCCCGAGCAGCTTGTTATCGCTACGACCGGTTCTCAGGGAGAGCCCTTGTCGGCTTTGTCGAGAATGTCAAGCGGCGATCACAAGCAGGTTACCATCACTCCGAATGATTTTATAATCATCTCCGCAAACCCTATTCCCGGAAACGAAAAATTCGTAACAAGGGTTGTAAACGAGCTGATGAAGCAGGGCGCGGAGGTCATCTACGAGAGCATGTACGAGGTGCATGTTTCGGGACACGCTTGTCAGGAAGAGCTGAAGATGATGATCTCGCTTACAAAGCCGAAGTTTTTCGTGCCGATACACGGCGAGTACAAGCACCTTAAAAAGCACGCGAAGCTTGCCGTCGGAATGGGCATTCCCGAGGAAAACACGTTTGTGGCGGGACTCGGAGATGTGCTTGAAACGGACGGCGTTGAGATGAAGTTTACGGGGACCGTGCCCTCGGGGAAGGTCATGGTGGACGGCTTCGGCGTGGGCGACGTCGGAAGCGTTGTTCTCCGCGACAGAAAGCATCTTGCCGAGGACGGCGTTATGATAATCGCGGCAACCTTAGAGCGCGAGAGCGGGCGCGTTGTCGCGGGTCCCGATATAGTTTCGAGGGGTTTTGTGTATGTGCGCGAGAGCGAGGAGCTTATCGAGGACGCAAAACAGCTTATGAAGGACGTTATGAACGATTGTATAGAACGCGGCGTTCGCGAGTGGGGAAATCTCAAGTCCGCCATGCGCGACGAGCTGTCCGAGTTCATCTATAAAGAAACCAAGCGCAGCCCCATGATTCTTCCGATAATCATGGAGGTCTGATTTTTTCCGAAAGGCGGTGACGGGGTTTGAGAAACTTTTATAAAAGCAACTCTCTTCTGGCGGCAATTTGCGTTCTTATAATTATGCTTATTGCGATAGACGTGTATGTTTTCCGCTCCGAGCCGCTGATTTTCTGGGTATCTCTGCCCGTTTTGCTGGGGGTGTCGGGACTGGCTCTCGGAAAGCTTCTGCAAATTCGTCAAAGCGAATTCCGCTATTTTGACCAGCTTTCGGAGGAGATACGCGGGGCGGATTCGATGTCGCTGATAGATTTTCCGCTTCCCGTGTGCGTGGTTGACGGCGAAAGAAATGTTATCTGGAGCAACGGGCTGTTCAACAAGTTGTTTTTTTCCCCGAGCGAGGACGAATATTCCATCGACCGCGTGACGGATATGCCGCTTGATCTTTTCGGGTCGGACGGCAGAGAGATATGCTATAAGGCGCGTGTTAAGGATAAGGATAATAAAGAAGCCGACGCGGAAATGTGGTTCAGGGTGTATTCCGTACCCCGCGAGTACGTTGTAAACGAGAGAATTCCCGGCAAAAACGCCTACACCGAGGAACACGCCGACAGGATAACTCTGCTTATCTTCCGCGATGTTACCGACATAAAGTCGCTTCAGAACACCTACGAGATGACAAAGCCCGTTGTTATGCGGGTAATTGTGGATAATTACGAGGAGCTTCTTTCAAGGGCAAAGGAGAGCGAACGCTCGGACGTCACAAAGGACGTTGAAAAGCTTATCGAGGATTATTTCGAGGAGAAAAAGGCAGTCTGGCAGAAGGTCACGGGGGATAAGTTCCTTGTGGTTCTTGAAAAGCAGTATCTTCAGGAGATGATAAACAATAAAATGGATATCATCAACAAGGCTCACGAGATTAAGGTGCGGGAAAATGTGCCGATAACGCTGTCGATAGGCGTAGGAACGACCGCCCAGTCGCTTGCCGAGGGAAAAGAGTTTGCGACGGAGATGCTTGACAAGGCTCTTGACAGAGGCGGAGACCAGGCTCTTGTAAAAACCGCGAACGGCTTTAACGCGTTCGGCGCGACCTCCGCGGGCAGAGAACAGCGCACGGGCAAGGTGAAAATTCGGCTTGCGGCTGAAAATATCATGACCCTTGTACACGGCGCGGACACCGTGTACATAATGGGTCACTGCTACGGCGATTATGACAGCGCGGGCTCGGCGATAGGGCTTACCTGCGCGTTAAGAAGACTTGTAAGGGTGCCTGTGTATACGGTTGCACGCTTTAACGACGAGACCAAAACCAACGCAAAGGCTCTGTTCGAGAGATTTGCGGATTACGATACGCCCGTGGCTATCGAGCCGGAGGACGCAAAGCAGTTTATCACGTCGAAAACGGTGCTTATTATCGTAGATACGCATATCGAAAAAAATCTTGAGGATAAAGGGCTTTTCGAGCTTGCGGACAAAAAGAACGTCGTGATAATCGACCACCACCGCCGAAGCGCGGGCGAAATCACCGAGTTTGGGGTGCGGTGCCTTGAAAGCAACGCGTCGTCCGCGTCGGAGCTTGTGACGGAGCTTATACAGCATTTCAGCTCCTCTCCGCTGCTGGAGCGTCCCGAGGCGGAGGCTCTGCTGGCGGGGATAACTCTCGATACAAAGGATTTTGTTATGCATACGGGAGTTTCGACGTTCGAGGCGGCGGCGTATCTTAAAAAAATCGGCGCGGACACCGTGAATGTAAAAAAACTGTTCGATATGTCGATAGAAAACAAGATGAAAAAGGTGAAGATAATCTCTTCGGCGAAGATATACCGCGCACGGTGCGCTGTCGCCGTGGTGGAGCAGGATTTTCCCGGAATACGCGTGCTGTGTTCGCAGGCGGCGGACGAGATGCTTTATATAAGAAATGTTGACGCAAGCTTTACGGTGTATCCTATCGAAAACGGCTGGGGCATTTCTGCAAGGTCTCTCGGGAAGGTCAATGTTCAGGTTATTATGGAAAATCTCGGAAACAAACTTGACGACGGCGGCGGTCACCAGTCAATGGCGGGCGCACAGCTGTACGGAATGGAGCTTGACGAGGTCATAGGCAAGCTTCACGGGGCGATTGACGATTATTTTGACAGCTCGTCCGAGGGCGGCGAATGATGTTTTATTTAAGGAGGAAATAAAATGAAGGTTATTCTTTTGGAGGACGTTAAGGGAACAGGCAAAAAGGGCGAGATTAAAGAGGTCAAGGACGGCTATGCAAATAACTGCCTTATCAAGAAGGGTCTTGCCAAGGAGGCAACGGCGCATAATCTCAACCTTTTGCAGGGTCAGAAGGACAGCGCGCAGCACAAAATAGACGTTGAAATTGCCGCCGCAAAGGATATTGCGGAGAAGCTTGAGGGCAAAACCGTCTGCGTTACGGCAAAGGCGGGTCAGAACGGCAGATTGTTCGGCACGGTGACCTCAAAGGAGGTTTCCGCGGCGATAAAGCAGTCGCTGGGGCTGGACGTTGACAAGAAAAAGATAAACATCGCGCTTAAAATAGAGGGTTTCGGCGATTTTGCGGCGGAAGCTCGCCTTTATGCGGGCGTTTCGGCAAAATTCACGGTGTCGGTTAAGGAAGAGCAGTAATGGCGGATATCGATCTTTCGCCGATAAAGCTTCAGTACGACACGGAGGCTGAACGTTCGGTGCTTGGAGCGGTGTTGGGCGACGCGGGAATTCTCCCGGATATAATAGCCACTCTCCACCCCGAGCATTTTTACGTTGATGTAAACCGCGGAGTGTACGAGGTTATGTCGGCTATGTATATGGCGTCGGAAACTATCGATATTCTGACGGTAAGAGAGGCGTGCGTGCGGCGCGGCGTGTTTGAAAGCAACGCCGAGGCGACAAATTACCTCACTTCGGTAATGAATGAAGTTCCGAGCATCGGCGCGGCGGTAAAGTACGCTCATATCGTTACGGAAAAGTATCTTTTGCGGCGGCTGGTGCTGGCGGCAAGGGAAATTACCGACGCCGCAGGCAATTCCGAAGAGCCCGCCGACAGAATTGTCGATTTTGCGGAGCAGAAGATTTTCGATATCCGCGAGGGCGTTGAAAACAAGTCGCTTGTGCCTATCCGCGGGATAATTTACGACCGTGTTCTGGCTCTGGACGAGCTTATAAAGCAGTCCGCCGAAAACGGCGGCGCGCCCGTTATGACGGGGCTTCCGAGCGGCTATTCCGAGCTTGACAAAATGATTTCGGGGCTAAACCGCTCCGATCTTATAATTCTTGCGGCGCGCCCGGGTATGGGAAAGACATCGTTTGCGATGAATATGGCGGTAAACGTTGCGAAAAAATGCCGCGACAAGCAGATTTGCGTGTTCAGTCTGGAAATGTCGAAGGAGCAGATTGTCTCGAGAATGCTGTCGGGCGAGTCGGGAGTGCCCTTCGGCAGCATTACGACGGGAAGGCTTACCCAAAATCAGATTTCCGCGTTTATGACCGCGGCAAACGTTTTGCAGAATATGGAAATCTATATTGACGACACGCCCGCGTGCAATGTTATGAACATAAAATCAAAGCTTCGGCGGATGAAAAACGTCGGCGTTGTGATTATCGATTATCTTCAGCTTATGTCGTCGTCGGCGAATTACAACGGCAACCGCGTGCTGGAGGTATCCGAGATTACGCGAAACCTGAAAATAATGGCAAAGGAGCTTAATGTTCCGGTAATCGCGCTGTCGCAGCTTGCAAGAGGTCCCGAGGCGCGCGTCGATAAGCGTCCGCTGCTGTCGGATCTGAGGGATTCGGGTTCTATCGAGCAGGACGCGGACATAGTTTTGTTTTTGTACAGGAATTCCTACTACGACAAGACTGACCCAAATCAGAACGTCTGCGAGTGTCTGGTCTCCAAAAACCGTCACGGCGAGATCGGAACGGTCTATCTCGGCTGGCAGGGCGAATGTACGAGGTTTACGAATATGGAGTACAGGCTTCAGAGTGCTGACGGAAGTTGAAATATTGAAAAAAATGATGAAAAATGAACAGTTTTGAAGAAAAAGTGACAGCCGCGGTCCGCGAACACGAGATGTTCGGGCGCGGCGCGACGGTCATTGCGGCATTGTCGGGCGGCGCGGACAGCGTGTCGCTGCTGCGGGCGTTGACGGGGCTTCGGGAGAACTTCGGGATAAGGGTCGAGGCTTGCCATTTAAATCACGGGCTTCGGGGCGCGGAAAGCGACGCAGACGAGGAATTTTGCCGCCAATTGTGCGAACGTCTGGGCGTAATTTTGAGCGTTCGGCGCGTGAATGTCGAAGAGCTTCGCGGGCGCGGCGAAAGCACCGAGCTTTGCGCGAGACGGGCGAGGTATGATTTTTTCAAGGACGTTCTCGAAGGCGGGGAGCTTTTTGAGGAGCGCGTCTTAGCGACCGCTCACACCGCCTCCGACAACGCCGAGACTGTGCTGTTTAATATGGTGAGAGGCGCGGGTCTGGAGGGGCTTTGCGGAATTCCGCCGAAGCGTCCGCTTGGCAATTTTTCGGTGGTGAGACCGCTTATTTTCTGCACCAGAGCGGAGGTTGAACGGTATCTGTCCTCGCTTTCGCAGGATTTTGTGACGGATAAAACCAATCTCTCCGACGAATATTCCCGCAATAAAATAAGGCTTAACGTTATCCCGGAATTGTTGAAAATAAATCCGTCGGCGGTGGAAACCGTCTGCCGTATGACGAGAAATCTGCGGCTTGACAGCGAATATCTCGGCGAGCTTGCGAAAAAGGCTCTGGAAAACGCGCGGGAGGGCAGGGGCTGGAACGCCGCCGAGCTTTCGGGGCTGCCCGAACCCGTAAAGCTGCGCGCAGTGAAGATGATTTTGGTTCAGGGGAAGATAGAGCCCTCCGACGCGAGGATAAGGACCGCCGCAAAGCTTCTGGAAAAGCGTTCCGCGCGGTATAATCCCTGCAAGGACAGGTTTTTCACGATAAGGCGCGGGGTCTGCTTTACCGAGCAAATCAAGCAGGATTTTCACGGTTATAATGAGGAAAAATTCCAAAATCTGTAAAGCGGAAGAAATTTTCAGATAATATTCACCAAAA
This sequence comes from uncultured Clostridia bacterium, assembly GCA_947630655.1. GTDB lineage: Bacteria > Bacillota > Clostridia > Oscillospirales > Ruminococcaceae > CAG-115. The sequence goes on from CANRIQ010000042.1 coordinate 8,293, forward strand.
TCAATTGCATTTTTGCAAAAAGTATGATATAATAAATTTGTGTGTTTAGAGAAAGGGCAATTTTTGCCAAATTTCGGTAAAGCGAGGGGAACGTGTTGTATATTCCCGAGAAAGTAGACAGAATATTATTTGACGAGGAAACCATCGCGCGGCGCGTGGCTGAGCTCGGAGAGGCTCTTACGCGGGAATACGAAGGGAAAAATCCGTTGTTTTTGTGCGTGCTTAAAGGGGCGTCGGTGTTCTTCGCGGATCTGATAAGGGCGGTCGAAACGCCGATTGAGATAGATTTTCTCCACGCAAAAAGCTATGTCGGCACAAGCTCCTCGGGAGAGGTAGTGCTTGAGATGACGGCTCTTGATGACGTCACGGGGCGGAACGTTGTGGTGGTTGAGGATATTGTCGACACCGCAAGGACGCTTTCGCTTGTTAAAAAAGAGCTTTCGGCGCGCGGGGCGAAATCCGTTCGCACGGCGGCTTTGCTTGACAAGCCGTCAAGGCGCGTGGTAAGGGACTTCAAAGCCGATTATACGGGTTTTGAGATAGACGATTATTTTGTCGTGGGGTACGGGCTGGATTGCTCGCAGCAGTTCAGAAATCTTCCGTACATAGGAGTTTACAAATCTTAACAGATTGTTCGGATACAGAAAGGCGGTTTAAATGAAGAAAAACAGGCTACAAGGTGTTATAATTTACTTTCTGATAGCGGCTCTGCTTATTTTCGGACTGGTTTATATGCTTAATATCGCGGGGAGAAGCTCTGCGAATAATGCTCCGAGCTATTCCGATGTCATTTCCGAGTTCGATAACCTCAATGTCGCGGTGTTCGAGCTTGATCTGGGGAACGGGTCGCTCAACTACTTCCTTAAAGGCGAAGAGCAGACGCGCGATAATGTGAAAAGCTATACCGTTCCGAATGTGAACGTTTTCCTGAACGATATAAACAGCGGGTACACCGCCGACGGGCGTATGGCGAATTACCGCATACGCTATAACGAGGCAAATCCCGACGCTCCGCTTGTGGAGAATTATATCCCGATTTCGGATAATACGTTTTTGACGACAATTTTGCCGTATTTGCTGCTGGTCGGCGTTATGGTAATATTTACCTTTATTGTTTTGCGGCAAACCTCGGGCGGCGGGAAGATGAACACGTTTTCCCGTGCGAACGTCCGCACCCAGACGGGAAGGAAGGTCACCTTCGAGGACGTTGCGGGCGCAGACGAGGAAAAGCAGGAGCTGGTTGAGATTGTCGACTATCTGAAGAACCCGCAGAAGTACCGCGAAATCGGCGCGAGAGTGCCGAAGGGCGTGCTGCTTGTAGGTCCTCCCGGAACGGGTAAAACTCTGCTTGCGAAGGCAGTTGCGGGCGAGGCGGGCGCGCCGTTCTTCTCGATTTCCGGTTCGGATTTCGTGGAGATGTACGTCGGCGTGGGCGCGTCGCGTGTGCGCGATTTGTTCGATCAGGCGAAAAAGCACACTCCGTCCATTGTTTTCATCGATGAAATTGACGCTGTCGGAAGACAGCGCGGCGCGGGTCTCGGCGGCGGTCACGACGAGCGCGAGCAGACCCTGAACCAGCTTCTGGTTGAGATGGACGGCTTTAACGAAAACGAAAATATCATCGTTATGGCGGCGACAAACCGCCGCGATATACTCGACCCGGCTCTGCTGCGTCCGGGACGCTTCGACAGACAGGTAGTCGTAAGCTATCCCGATATGAAGGGGCGCGAGGAGATCCTTAAGGTTCACACCAGAAATAAAAATATCGGTCCGGATGTTGATTTGAAGCGCATCGCGGGAAGAACCGTGGGCTTTACGGGCGCGGATCTCGAAAACCTCGTAAACGAGGCGGCTTTGCTTGCCGCGAGAAACAACCGCAAGGCTGTTACCGAGGCGGATATCGAGGAGGCGACGATAAAGGTTGTCGCGGGTCCCGAGAAGAAATCCCGCATAATAAGCGAGGAGGACAAGAAAATTACCGCTTATCACGAGGCGGGTCACGCGATTACGACCTACCGCTGCGAGTCGCAGGATAAGGTGTACAAGGTGACTATCGTTCCGCGCGGAATGGCTGCGGGACTTACAATGCACGTTCCCGAGAAGGACAACACTCATATGACAAAACGCCGCATGGAGGAGTCGATTGTGGTGCTTCTGGGCGGGCGTGTTGCCGAGCAGCTGGTGCTTGACGACATCACAACCGGTGCTTCCAACGACATCGAGCGTGCAACGGGCGTTGCCCGCGATATGGTCATGCGGTACGGTTTTTCGGAGAAGCTCGGTCCTATTCTTTACGGCAATGAGGAACACGAGGTGTTCCTCGGGAGAGATTATTCCCAGGGGCAGAATTATTCCGAAAATGTGGCTTCCGAGATAGACGCGGAAATCCGCGAGATAATCGAAACGAGCTACGAGCGCGCGAAGGATATTCTCACGGCGGACAGAGAGCTTCTCGAACGCTGCGCGCAGTATCTGTTGAAGCATGAAACGCTTGACGGTCCCGATTTCTATAAGCTGATGAACAATGAAATCGACATTGAAGGCAATCCCACGGGCACGACGTCTGAAAAATCCGAAACCGATGAAAGCGAGCCCGAAGTTCCATCTTCTACCGAGATAATTACCGAAAAAACCGATAATTCGGATAATGCGGGCAATGTTGACGGCTCGGACGGGGAAAACTGATTTTTGGAAGTGCAATAATGGCAATTGAGTATATTGACAAGGCTCCCACGCTTGAGGAGTATAAGGAAATGCGCCGCGCGGTGAATTTTATGGTGCTGTCGGACAGAATTGCCGCAAACGCGCTGAATAACGCGTTTCATATAACCACCGTCCGCGATAACGGGCGCGCCATAGGTATGATAAGAGTGCTGTCGGACGGCAGCTATGCGAATTTCATTACGGACGTTATGGTTATCCCCGAGTATCAGGGGCGCGGCATCGGCACGGAAATGATGCGCCGCACGGTGGATTTTATGAAAAGCACGCTGCTTCCGGGTGAGACTATCGTGCTGTATCTGATGTCGGCTATCGGCAAGGAGCAGTTTTACAAGCGGTTCGGCTTCCGCACCCGCCCGAACGAGGTGTGGGGCGCGGGCATGAGCCAGTGGATAACCCGCAAGGAATAGGGTTTTGTTGGTGGTAAAACGGGCAATTGGGCCCTTTTATGGATTTTTATGTAATGAGGTAAATTATGGAAAGATTTTGTGACAAATGCGGAACTTTAGTTAGCGGCGACGGCAAATTCTGCCCGTCCTGCGGCGCGCCCCTCGAAAGCGCGGTTAATCTCGAAAAAACCGAGCCCTCGTCAGAGCCCATGCCGACCGCACAGCCTGCTGACAACAATGCTACATACTCTCAAACTACAAATTCGGGCTACGGCACGGGAACGCAGAGCAACAATTACGCGCAGATGCCTGCTTATCCGCAGAGCTATAATACGAATACAAACGCTTCTCAGAACGAGATGACGATAGGAAAATGGCTTTTGCTGTTTCTTATTTCGGCAATTCCGGTGGTGGGGCTTATCATGCTGTTTGTATGGGCGTTCGGCAACGACGGAAACACCACCCGCCAGACCTACTGCAAGGCTTCGCTTCTGTGGTCGCTTATTGCGGTGGGCGCGGTAATTGTTCTGTATGTCGGAATGTTCCTTTGCATAGGCGGTCTTATCGGAATGGATGAGATTTTTGAATATGCAATGCTGAGGATTTGAGATATTTTGTAAACTAACATTAAAAGCCGTCCGAAATTCGGTCGGATTTGGCTGTTTATAAAGCCCTGCAGCGTTTTGCGCGCAGGCGGATAATGCGGCAGGCACAAAGCCTAGCCGCAGCACCGCTTTAGCGTTTTCCGCCGCAGGCGGATAATGCGTGCATTCGGGGCTTTC
>CANRIQ010000043.1 GCA_947630655.1 uncultured Clostridia bacterium
CCCTCGCCCTCGGCAGCCCGCAAACCCGTACCCGCGGGAATAAGCATACCGATGATGATATTCTCCTTAAGTCCCGTAAGCGGGTCCTCCTTGCCGCGGATAGCAGCCTCGGTAAGCACTCTCGTGGTCTCCTGGAACGAAGCCGCCGACATAAAGCTGTCAGTCGCAAGAGAAGCCTTTGTGATACCGAGAAGCACCGGCTCGCAGGTGGGAAGCGTAATATCCTCGCCGCTTTCTGCGCGCGCGTTCAGCTCGTCGCATACGTCCGCAAACTCGTTTTTGCCGACAATCGCCCCCGCCAGCAGCGTGCTCGAGCCCGGCTCTATAACCTTTACCTTTCTCATCATCTGGCGGACGATTACCTCGATATGCTTGTCGTTGATGTCAACGCCCTGCAAACGGTAAACCTTCTGAACCTCGCTGATGATGTAGTTCTGGACTTCCTTTTCGCCCTTGACAGCCAAAACGTCGGGGGGATTTATCGAACCCTCTGTCAGCGGATCTCCCGCCGCCACGACGTCCCCGTCCTGGACCTTGGGACGATAGCCGAACGGAACGGGATAAGCCTCCTCGGTGCCGTCCTCGGCGGTGATAATGGCGTGTCTGGTCTTCTTAATTTCCTCGAACCGCACAGTACCCGCCACGCGCGTGATAATTGCCGCGTTTTTCGGGTGACGGCTCTCGAACAGCTCCTCAACACGCGGCAGACCCTGCGTGATATCCTCCGCATTCGCGATACCGCCTGTGTGGAAGTTTCTCATTGTAAGCTGCGTACCCGGCTCGCCTATAGACTGCGCCGCGATAACGCCGACAGCCTCGCCTTTTCTGATAAGCTGACCATTCGCAAGCGACGCGCCGTAGCACTTCGCGCAAACGCCGTTGCGAAGCTCGCACTGAAGCACCGAGCGCACCTTCACGCGCTCCGCGCCCGATTTCACGATTTTTTCCGCGTCCTCGTCCGTCAGCAGCTTATCGCACGAAATCGTAAACGACCCGTCGGGAGCGGTAAAGTCCTCTGTCAGAAACCGCCCCACAAGACGCTCGTGAAGCTTTTCAACAAGCTCGTTGCCCTCGCGGATTTCATAGACCTCGATGCCGTTTTTCGTGCCGCAGTCGTCCCCGCGGATAATTACCTCCTGCGAAACGTCTACAAGACGTCTTGTAAGGTAACCCGAGTCCGCAGTACGAAGCGCGGTATCGGCAAGTCCCTTACGCGCGCCGCGGGAAGAAATGAAGTATTCGAGGACATTAAGCCCCTCGCGGTAATTCGCCTTTATAGGCATTTCAATCGTCGCACCCGAGGTGTTCGCGATAAGTCCGCGCATACCCGCAAGCTGTCTTATCTGAGCCGTAGAACCACGCGCTCCGGAATCCGCCATCATAAAGATGTTGTTGTACTTATCAAGGTTCGCCGTAAGAGCCGCCGAAACCGAGTCAGTAGCGTCGTTCCAGATCTTGATAAACTTCTCCTTGCGCTCGGAATTTGACATAAATCCGCGCTGATACTGCTTGTTAATCTTTGCGATAGACGCGTCCGCCTCGGCGAGAATTTCCGCCTTCTGGGGCGGAATTTCCGCGTCGCACACCGCAACCGTTATACCCGAACGCGTCGAGTATTTATACCCCATTGCCTTGATTTTATCAAGAACCTGCGCGGTGGTCTCCTGTCCGTGTATTTTAAGGCAGCGGTCGATAATCTGCCCCAGCTCTTTTTTGGTTACCTTAAACCCGATTTCATAATCCAGCATATGGTCGGGGTCGGTTCTGTCAACATAACCCAGATCCTGCGGAATATGCTCGTTGAAGATAATTCTTCCTGCCGTCGCGGGAACAATACGGGTCACTATTTTCTCGCCGACTTCCTTCGACACTCTGACCTTAATCATAGCGTGAATGGAGATAACCCCGTCCTGATACGCCATAATAGCCTCGTTTGCGTCGCGGAAAACCTTTCCCTCGCCCTTTTCGCCTTCCTTGTCAATGGTGAGGTAATACGAACCCAGAACCATATCCTGCGTCGGCACGGTAACGGGCTTTCCGTCGGAGGGCTTCAGCAAATTCTTCACCGACAGCATAAGATTTCTTGCCTCGTCCTGCGCCTCGTTTGAAAGCGGCAGATGCACCGCCATCTGGTCGCCGTCGAAGTCCGCGTTGAACGCCGTACAGCAAAGCGGGTGAAGCTTTATCGCCCTGCCCTCTACAAGCACGGGCGAAAACGCCTGGATACCCAGTCTGTGAAGCGTCGGAGCGCGGTTTAACAGCACGGGGTGATCCTTAATCACGTTTTCAAGCGAATCCCACACGCGGTCGTCCGCGCGCTCTACAAGCTTCTTCGCCTGTCTGATATTCGCGGAAACGCCGTTTTCCACCAAATCATTCAGCACAAACGGCTTGAACAGCTCCAGAGCCATTTCCTTCGGCAGACCGCACTGATCCATGCGAAGCTCCGGACCTACGACGATTACCGAACGTCCCGAATAGTCGACGCGCTTACCAAGCAAATTCTGACGGAAACGTCCCTGCTTGCCCTTAAGCATATCCGAAAGCGACTTCAGCGGGCGGTTGTTAGAGCCGGTATACGCCCTGCCGTGTCTTCCGTTATCGATAAGAGCGTCCACAGCCTCCTGAAGCATGCGCTTTTCATTGCGCACGATAAGGTCGGGGGCTTTTTTCTCAAGCAGATCATACAGGCGGTTGTTTCTCATAACCACCTTGCGGTAAAGCTCGTTCAGATCCGACGTTGCATAACGCCCGCCGTCAAGCTGCACCATAGGTCTTATATCGGGCGGAATTACGGGAATTACGTCCAAAATCATCCACTCGGGGCGGTTTCCGCTGGATCTGAACGCCTCTATAACGTCCAGCCTGCGCAAAAGCTTTACCTGCTTCTGACCCACCGCGGTAACCTCAAGCTCCGCCTTCAGCTCGTCTACCAACGCGTCGAGATCGATCTCCGCGAGCAGCTCTTTAATCGCCTCCGCGCCCATTCCCGCGCGGAAGCCGCCGCTGTCCTCGGAGTTTGCAAATTTCGACATATACTGGCTGTACTCTTCCTCGGAAAGAAGCTGTTTTTTCACAAGATCTGTCTTTCCGGGGTCGATAACGATATATTTCGTGAAATACAGCACCTCTTCAAGCTTTTTCGGGGTAAGGTCAAGCACCTGACCAATCCTCGACGGAGTGCCCTTGTAGTACCAGATATGCGACACGGGCGTCGCGAGCTTGATGTGACCCATGCGCTCGCGGCGAACCTTGCTTCTTGTTACCTCAACGCCGCATTTTTCGCAGATTTTGCCCTTAAAGCGAATTCTTTTATACTTTCCGCAGTTGCACTCCCAGTCCTTCTGCGGACCGAAAATCCTCTCGCAGAACAGACCGAATTTCTCGGGCTTCTGGCTGCGGTAATTTATAGTTTCGGGTCTTTTAACCTCGCCGTGAGACCACTGAAGGATCTGCTCGGGAGAAGCAAGTCCGATTTTCATGGAATTGAAAACGCTAAACGCCATTAGTTTTACCTCGTTTCTTTCAATTCAACGCTGTTGCCTGTTATTCGTCCTCGTCGCTGTCGGAAAAATCCTCGTTCTCTTCGGCAAGAATATCCTCGTCGTCGAGACCGTCGTCAAAATCCGCGTCTACGTCTTCGTCATCGCCCAACAGATCGTCGTCCTCGTCGTCAATAACAACGCCCGCGGCGTCTGCGGCGTCGGTAACCTCGTAACCCGCCGTGGAGAAATCCGCGTCCGCCGACTTGAAGTCGGACTCAAAGCTTGTCGAACCGTATGCGCGGCTGTCGTCCTCGTCCGACTCGTCCTTAAGGTCGATTTCCGCGCCATTTTCATCAAGAATTCTGATGTCAAGACCCAGACCCTGAAGCTCGCTTACCATAACCTTAAACGACTCCGGAACGCCCGGCTTCGGAACGGGTTCGCCCTTAACAATAGCCTCGTAGGTCTTCTGACGCCCGATAAGGTCGTCGGATTTTACGGTCAGTATTTCCTGAAGCGTGTAAGCCGCGCCGTATGCCTCGAGAGCCCATACCTCCATCTCGCCGAATCTCTGTCCGCCGAACTGCGCCTTACCGCCGAGCGGCTGCTGCGTAACCAGCGAATACGGACCGGTCGAACGCGCATGGATTTTATCGTCAACAAGGTGATGCAGCTTAAGATAGTACATATACCCGACGGTTACGGGAGAATCGAATTTTTCGCCCGTTCTGCCGTCGATAAGCTGTGTTTTGCAGTCGGAAGTCCACGGCAGCTTTGTGAAATCAAGACCCGCGGAATTCTCGCCCAGCAGCTCCGAACGCTTTTCCCTTGCCTCGTCGTAAAGAGCGCGGATATCCTGCTCGTGCGCGCCGTCGAAAACGGGGGTCGCTATCTTCCAGCCCAACGCTCTCGCGACATAGCCGAGGTGAACCTCCAGAACCTGTCCGATATTCATACGCGAAGGCACGCCCAGCGGGTTCAGCACGATGTCAAGCGGAGTCCCGTCCGGCAAAAACGGCATATCCTCCTGCTTTAAAATGCGCGACACAACGCCCTTGTTTCCGTGGCGGCCCGCCATTTTATCTCCGACGGAGATTTTTCTCTTCTGCGCGATATAAACGCGTACCTTTTCGTTTACTCCCGGCGACAGATCCTCGCAGTTTGTGCGGTCGAACACCTTTACGTCAACCACAATTCCGCTTTCGCCGTGGGCTACTCTTAAGGAGTTGTCGCGGACCTCTCTTGCCTTTTCTCCGAAAATCGCCCTCAGCAGTTTTTCCTCCGCGGTGAGGTCTGTCTCGCCCTTCGGAGACACCTTACCTACCAGAATATCGCCCGAATGAACCTCCGCGCCTATGCGGATAATTCCGCGGTCGTCGAGATCCTTCAGCGCGTCGTCCGACAGGTTCGGAATATCACGCGTAATCTCCTCCGGACCGAGCTTTGTCTCGCGGCATTCAAGCTCGTATTCTTCAATATGAATTGACGTGTAAACGTCGTTGTAAACCAGCTTTTCATTTATCAGAACCGCGTCCTCGTAGTTGTAGCCCTCCCATGTCATAAAGCCGATGAGAGCGTTCTTTCCGAGGGCGATTTCGCCCATTTTCGTTGCGGGACCGTCGGCGATAACATCGCCCTTGTTTACATGATCGCCCTTTGCGACAATGGGTCTTTGATTTACGCAGTTGCCCTGGTTCGAGCGTTTGAACTTGATAAGCTTATAGGAGTGCTTAACCTCCTTGCCTTCGGCGTCGCGCTCGTCCGCGGTGATAACAATTTCTCCCGCGTCAACGCTCGTCACAACGCCGTCTTCTTTCGCGCACACAACAACGCCCGAATCGACTGCCGCCTTATATTCCATACCCGTGCCGACAATCGGGTTTTCCGTCACCATAAGCGGCACAGCCTGCCTCTGCATGTTCGCGCCCATAAGCGCGCGGTTTGCGTCGTCGTTTTCAAGGAACGGAATCATCGCGGTTGCGACCGACACCACCATCTTCGGCGAAACGTCCATAAAATCGACCTTTTCGCGCTCGATTTCAAGGATAGCGTCGCGGCAGCGCGCGTTTACTCTCGGTCTTGCAAAGCAGCCGTTTTCGTCAAGCGGCTCGTTTGCCTGCGCGACAACGTAGTTATCCTCAACGTCAGCGGTCATATAAACCACTTCGTCAAGCACCTTGCCCGTTTTCTTGTCAACCTTGCGGTAAGGAGCTTCAATAAACCCGTAGGTGTTGATTTTAGCGAAGGTTGCAAGATAGGAAATAAGACCGATATTCGGACCTTCGGGGGTCTCTATCGGGCACATTCTTCCATAGTGGGAATAGTGAACGTCGCGCACCTCAAATCCCGCTCTGTCACGCGACAGACCGCCCGGACCCAGCGACGACAGACGACGCTTGTGAGTAAGCTCGGCAAGCGGGTTGTTCTGATCCATAAACTGCGACAGCGGCGACGAACCGAAAAACTCCTTCATCGCGGCAATAACCTGTCTTATGTTTATAAGCGTCGACGGAGTGACCTTTTCCGCGTCGTTCGCCTGAAGTCCCATTCTCTCGCGGATAGTGCGCTCCATTCTCGTAAAGCCTATCCTGAACTGGTTTTGCAGCAGCTCTCCCACGCAGCGAATTCTTCTGTTTCCGAGGTGGTCGATATCGTCGATATCGCCGACGCCCTCGTTAAGGTTGATGAAATAACCCACCGCCGCGAAAATGTCCTCAAGCGTGATGTGCTTAGGGATAAGCTCGTCTGCGCGCTCTTTAATAAGCTTCGCCAGCAGCTCGTCATCGCCGCCCGCGTCATCGAGAATTTCCGCCAGAACGCCGAACTTCACCTGCTCGTTAATGCCGAGCTCTTTGGGGTCGAGATCGCCGATAAAGCCCTTGATATCGACCATACCGCTTCCGACGATTTTAATTTCGCCTTCGCCCTCTTCTCTGTATACGAGAGCCTCCATAACGCCCGCGTTTTGTATCTCAAGAGCCTTTTCGCGGGAGATAACCTCTCCCTTAATCGCGAGAACCTCTCCTGTAAGCGGCGCGATAATGTTTCTCGCCGCCTTTTTCCCGCGAAGGCGCGCCGAGATGCCGAGCTTCTTGTTATACTTATACCGTCCGAAGCGCGACAAATCATAGCGTTTCGGGTCAAAAAACAGATTATCAAGCGTTGCGCGCGCGCTCTCCACCGTCGCGGGTTCGCCCGGGCGCAGCTTTCTGTACACCTCAAGCAGAGCCTCTTCCTCGTTTTTGGTGTTATCCTTGCCGTTTTCTATGGTAACGGTAATTCTCGGGTCGTCGCCGAACTTGCCGATAAGATCCTCGTCCGAAGAAAGACCCAACGCCCTTAAAAACGTTGTGCAGGGGAATTTCCTGTTTTTGTCAATGCGAACGTAAAATACGTCCGAACCGTCCATTTCAAGCTCCAGCCACGCGCCCCTGTTCGGAATAATCGTAGCCTTAAACAGCTTTTTTCCGGTTTTATCATAATCAAAGCCGTAGTAAACGCCCGGGCTTCTCACAAGCTGCGATACGACAACGCGCTCGGACCCGTTTATAACAAACGTTCCGCTCTCGGTCATAAGCGGCATATCGCCCATATAAATCTCGCTGTCCTCGAAATGACCGTTCTCTTTATTCAAAAGACGCGCGGTCACCTTCAAAGGCGCGGCATACGTCGCGTCGCGCTCCTTGCACTGTTCGATAGTGTACTTTATCTTGTCCATATCGAAACGGTAATCGATAAACGACAGCTCAAACTTCCCGTTCGAGTCCACAATAGGAGAAATGTCCTTAAAAACCTCTTTTATCCCGTCGGTCAGAAACCACTCGTAAGAGTCCTTCTGTATACCGATAAGGTTCGGCATATCAATGACTTCATTGATCTTGGAAAAACTCTGTCTTAAGGTTTTCCCCGACTGCACAGGCTTTGTGTTCACCATCGGCTTAAATCACTCCTTATTTTATACAAAACGGGTATTTCGGGGCATAGTTACCCTATACCCATATCGATACATTTTAATATTATAGCACAAACCCCATTATTTGTCAAGGGGAATTTGAAAATTTTTGAAAAAAATTTTTTCAATAAAGCCCTTGACAAATGATTGAAGATATGCTAAACTGTATATATCCGATATAAACAGCATAAACGGTCGGATAACACGAAAGGAATTTTGCTATGGGACTTACTGTCAGCAATATTGTCAAAAAATTCGGCGATTATACAGCCGTTGACGGGCTGTCGTTCAATCTTCAGTCGCCGGGGGTGTTCGCGCTGCTAGGGACCAACGGCGCGGGCAAAACCACCACAATCCGCATAATACTCGGCATTTTGTCCGCGGAAAGCGGCGAAATTCTCTGGGACGAAAAGCCGTTTTCGGCTTTGGGAAAGCCCGTGGGGTATCTTGCGGAGGAGCGCGGCTTGTACCCGAAAATCAAGGTTTTCGAGCAGCTTGTGTATTTCTGCGAGCTTAAGGGCATGAAACGCCGCGAGGCTGTAAAATCGCTTGATTACTGGTTTGAACGGCTGTCGGTGACGGAGCATAGGAACAAACGCGCCGAACAGCTCTCAAAGGGCAACCAGCAGAAAATTCAGCTTATCGCCGCTCTTGCCCCGAACCCCGATTTTCTGATACTCGACGAGCCGCTTTCGGGGCTTGATCCCGTGAATGCGGAGCTGTTCAAGAGCATTATCCGCGAGGAAATCAAGAAAGACAAATATATTATAATGTCCTCGCACCAGATGACGACTATTGAGGAATTCTGCCGTGATATTGTGATACTGAACAAGGGAAAGACCGTTTTGCAGGGCAATTTAAACGAGATAAAGAAGGCGCGCGGGCGTACAAAGCTCACCGTAAAAGCCGAGGGCGATGTGCTTTCCATGGCGCGGGAGTGCGGGCTTTCGGTGTCGGAGGAAACCCCGAACGGCTGTTCGTTCGACGTTGAAAGCGAGGAGCAGGCGCATAAGCTGCTGAATATGATAATCGGCGCGAAAATCCCGCTTATACGGTACGAGCTTCGCGAACCGTCGCTTCAGGAGCTGTTTATAGAAAAGGCAGGTGCGGAAAATGCGGACTAAAGGCTGGCAATCGATTTTCAGGTTTACATTCGTACAGCATATCAAGACAAAATCCTTCATCATCGGAACGATAATTATGTGCGTTCTGGTGGCGTTGGTTTCTGTTTTGGCAAACCTTCTCCCCGCAATTCTGATGAAAAGCGACGAGGGCGGTAACGCTGCCGTCGGAGAGGTGCAGTTCAGCAAAATCTATCTCTATGACGACGGGGAAATTCTCGCCCCCGAGGACATAACGCTTCTTGCAAAAAATATGGGCGATGTTGTGCAGTCGGAAGCCGAGACTGACGACATTGAAAAAACGCTTTGCGAAACGGAAGAGCCCATGGCTCTGGTGCGGATTTCAAAGGACGGAGAGGTCAATTTTTCCGTTGCAACGCGCTATTCAAAGGCGGCGGGAAGCGGCGCGGCAGATATGCTGAATAACGCTGTTCGGCAGCTTATCAGCAGGCGTAATCTGGTGAATTTGGGCGTATCTCCCGAGGATTACGAAAAAACGCTTATTTCCGTTACCGCAACGCGCGTCGAGGCGGGCAAGGACGAGCTGAGCCTCGTCAAGAGCGCGATGAATTATTTCGTGCCGATTGTGGTGTCGCTGGTGCTGTCTTTGTTTATTTACGCCTACGGAAGTCTGGTTGCGCAGTCCATAGCCAACGAGAAAACGGGGCGCGTGACGGAGCTGCTTTTGACGTCCGTAAGACCGCTTGCGATAGTTATAGGCAAGGTGCTTGCAATGGGACTTGTAAGCTTCGGGCAGTTTTTGCTGCTTTGCATAGTCGGAGCAGCTTCCCTTGCTGCGTCTGCGCCGTTCGGCTTTATGAAAAACGCTTTGCCGGGTGCCGGCACGCAGTCTTTAGTGCAAATTTCGGGCGTTGCCGGGGAGACTGAAAATTTTACGGAAATCTCGGAGCTTGTAAGCGAACTTCGCGGAGCGTTTTCGCCCGTAAATATTCTGCTGATAATACTGATTTTCGTGCTGGGATTTTTGTTCTTCGCGCTGATTGCGGCACTTGTCGGAGCGTCTGTTTCGAGAATTGAGGATTTGCAGCAGGCAATGCAGCCGTATGCCTTAACGGGCGTTATCGGAGTGTATCTCGCGTATTTTCCCGTTATCTTCAACGTCGACTCCATAGACTCGGGTGAGGCGGTGACAAATCCCGTTCAGACGCTGTCCTATTACCTGCCGATAAGCTCGCCGTTCGCGCTGCCGTCGGCGATAATGTTAGGGTCGCTGTCTCCGCTTGAAATCGCGCTTGCAACGGCGGTTCTCGCGGCTGCGGTAATCCTAATGGCAGTGCTTGTCAGCCGCGTGTACGAGGCAATAATTCTCCACAACGGAAACCGCCTGAAATTCGGGGACATTCTGAAGATGGCAAAAAAACAGTAAAAAGTATACAGTAAACAACAAAGAGGAGGGGTTGACAACCTCTCCTCTTTCGCTGTAAACCGATATGTTCGGTTTAGTTGACAAAATTCCATTCAAAATTGGTAGACAAATTCACGGGAAAGTGTTATAATGTAATTAGAAAATTTTAAGGAGGAACTGAAAATGACCTTTGCCCAAAAACTTACCGCTCTCAGAAAAAGCCGCGGCTGGTCGCAGGAGGAGCTTGGCGAAAAGCTGGGAGTGACCAGACAGACTATCTCGAAATGGGAGCTTGGCTCTACAACGCCCGAAATGGAAAAGCTTTCGGGGTTATGCGAGCTGTTCGGGGTAAGCGCGAACGAGCTTATCGGAACGCCCGAGCCGCAGACTGCACCCGAACCGCAAATTCCCGAGCGCAAAAAAGGTTTCTCAAACGGCGAATATAAAAGCGCGAAAACCGTAAAAGGCGTGCCGCTGGTGCACATAAATTTCAAAGGCTATGCCCGCGGAATATTCGCGGTGGGGCTGGCGGCGCGCGGAGTGGTCGCGGTGGGACTTGCGTCCGTCGGGGTGCTGTCGCTCGGATTTGCCGCGGTGGGCGTGCTGGCTCTCGGGCTTTTCGGGGCTGCGGGCGTTTTCGCGCTCGGAATGACAGCTGCGGGAATTTTCGCGTTCGGAGCAGCCGCGGCGGGGCTGATTTCGTTTGGCGGGATAAGTGCGGGCTGGCTTTCGTTCGGCGGAATTTCCGTGGGAAAATACGCCTTCGGAGGGCTTGCGGTGGGTGATATCGCGCTTGGCGGCTCGGCTCAGGGAATTATCGCCGTGGGCGACTCCGTAAACGGCGAAATCGTGCTTTATCCGCCCGTACCCGCGGAGGAATTCGCGCGGATTGTCCACGAACGCCTGCCGCATACGCCGGAATTTATCGTGAAATTCTTCTCAATGCTTGCGGAGGGGTTGACAGTTAACGGTTGACAGAGTACAGTGAACAGCAATGGTATCCGACTGCGGCGGATAGTTTAGATTGTATGGAAATTTATGGGCAACTTCTCCTCTTTGTTACAATCAAAAAGGGCGTTCGCGAAAGCGAACGCTCTTTCTACTGTACACTATTCACTGTAAACTGTAAACTGTTTACTTCGTCACCTGTTCCTGCTTTTTGCGGGATTTTTTCTTCACAAGAATTATCACTACCACGGCAATTCCCACAACGGCAGCCGCCGAAAGCACGATTATCGGCAACATGCTCGGCGAGCCGCTTGACACGCAGAACGCCGCTGTGCCGTTGTCCAGAACGGGGTTTTCGATGATCAGATAACTTCCGTTTTCGACGCATTCGACGGGCTTCCACGCGCCGTTTATGTACTGCATAAGCTTGGAATTGCCCGAGGGCTTCAGGAAGCGCAAAGCATTCGGAGCAGAACCGTTCATCGTCACAATTCTGAGCTCCCAGTTTTCGGGGGCGAAAACCGAGCTGCTTTCGGTGTCAACCAGAATTTGTGCGCTGTCGTCAAAGCTGCCGTCCGCCAGCACCAGCGGCAAGCCCTTTTCGCTTAAATTCTCACATGCAATCGAGCTCAACAGCCTGATATACTCCGCGCAAAGCACACGCGGAAACGTTATATTCTCAAAATCGAATTCCTCCCACCGCGCGAAATAACCGCTTTTTTCGGGAATTTCGGGTATATCCGACGGCTTTACCGAACCGCCGAACGGCACCTTGATTTTCCCGAGCGTTACGCCGTCTGCGGTGAATTCGAGGATAATATCGGCAAATTCCCCCGCAAGAGCAGAAAATTCCGCATAAGCGAACGGCTCTGCGATACCCTCACAGCTTACGCGGTCAATTCCCGCCGTTCCTCTGTCGACAAAGAAATTATTTTTAATCTCGGCATTTTCCTTTGCGAAGTCAACATACCCCGCCACCGCGCCGATTTTCTCGGTAAAATCCGTGATATCCGAAATCGCCGCGCAGTCGGTGATAATGCCGCCCTCGCCCGCAATGCCGCCGATGTATGAAAGCCCCGACAGCGTCACCTTCGCAAGACATCCGCGCAGCTTCGCCGAGGAATATCCCGCAACGCCACCGACGTAATTTCCGCCCGTGCTGGAAATTTTGCCGCCTGCACGCGCGTTTTTCACAAGCCCCATATCCATTCTTCCGACAATG
>CANRIQ010000044.1 GCA_947630655.1 uncultured Clostridia bacterium
GACATACGTTTTATGAACGTTCCCGTTTTCATCAGAACCGAAGCAGCCCGCTCCTCAATCGACTTCCATTCATCAAGTGAATAGATTACTTTCTTCTCTTTGACCTGTTTGTACTTTCTCATAGTTAGTTCCTCCTAATAGATTTTGTAGTTGTGCGCTCCTGCGCGAGTTAGTCGGGGGTAACGAATTTTAGGGCGGCGGGTTCCCTAAAATTTTTCGAGGGGTCATTCCGAGAAATGGGAAATGTTGGGAAAGAATGCCCAACTTTCTGTGCTTGCTATGCATACAAAAACCAAAAGTATACGTATTCCTCATTTTAGCATTTTTTGTCTTCACTTGCAGACCCCCTCAAAAATTCCCTGCGTCGGCGAACAGCAGATTGCGTTACCCCCTCACTTATAGGAAAAAAATACTCAGAAAATTAGGGGGTATCTGAAAAAATTTTGAAAAAATAAAAAAATTTTTAATTTTCCCCCCTAATAATTTGCCGAAAATTTTCCTATAAGTGAAAGGTAAAAATTTTCAAGGGGGGTGACGGAATGGAAAATCAGAAGAAGCCTGTTCTTTCCGAGGAACAACTTGACGCGCTGGTGCAAAGTCTGTTGCCTGCGATGCGTGAGTTTTTCAATTCGGACAGAGGCAAGAAGATTTGGGCAGAACAGCTCGAAAAAATTCAGCATGGCAAAGAAGATGTGGCTTGATAGTATCGCACCCGAAAGGGCTACACGCTTGTCGGCACGTCCAACATCATTCAGGTTAAGATAAAAATTATTGTCAAAGTCATTGACAAATTGAAATAATTGTGCTATACTTACACTGAAGTTGTAGAAGCTTTTCCTTGAACTCAGGGAAGGGACATATTTTATTGTTATGATTGTTGTTTTCATGGTTTCAATCATAATGATTTTCTTGGCTGTCAATTCAATTATGATGTTAGTGGGTACAACCGGAAACAATTTGGATATGTGCACATGAAAGAGATACTATTTTACAGGCTGCCGGCTAGGGAGGTCAAAAAATGAATAAAAAAATTATCAAAGCTATTGCAGGCGTATGCCTTGCAGCCGCAGCAATGAGCCTTTCAGGCTGCGGAGAAAAAGACAGCGGAGGAAATTTCACCATTGATATTGCGGGAAGTTATGACAATAAGATCGAAGGAAACGGAAATTTATCATCAAATACCTTTGAGCTGTCCGCGGACCGTACATATAAGCTCGTTTTATCAGGCATAAGCCGCTCAAACAGCGTGTTCAAAGCAGTTATTGATCCGACGGGTAACAACGCTGTTCTTGAAGCAGATGAAAATGCTCTCACCGACTTAAAATTAAATGTTGATGAAAACAGCGGAACGATCACTTTATCCGGAACGGAAGGCACAATGTTCAGTAATGTTACTTGTACGTTAACGCTTAATGTTCCCGTAAATTCAATAAGTGCAGACGGAGATACGATCATTGATTACAAAACGCCCGAAAATCCGGATAGTGTTGATATAACGGCATCGGGTTCCGTAAAAATCACGGCATCGGGCTCGGCTGAAAAGGCAGTGTATAAGCTGTCGGGAAGCGCATCACTTTCCGCAGGTGAGCTTAAAGCAAAAGATGTTGACGTTGACGCTTCGGGTTCGGTGGATTGTAATGTTTATGCGGAAAATTCCATAAATGTGACAGCATCGGGATCAAGCTCCGTAACATATTCCGGAGATCCTGATACGGTAAATGAAAACGCATCGGGTATGGCATCCATAAATAAAAAATAATTTGCAAAGCAGCAGGCAGTAAGGGTGATTCGAGCAGGGTCGAACTTTACAGAGGAGATAAATTGGTGTACCGGCGTTTCGGTTCAAACGGCAATTTATAACAGAAAGAGAATACGAAATGTTTAAATCTATGGAAGATGCTCAAAAATGGTGAGCCTTGACCTTGCAAGCCAGGATAACAAGCAGCGGATTATTGACACGTTCGTGAATTCGATTTATGTTCACGACGACCGAGTAATCATCAACTTTAATTGCCGAGAGGAATCTGAGACGATTCCTCTCAAATTAAGTACCTACGTTTCGGATTTAAGGGGTTCGGGGGAGCCAGCAGGACATTGTAGCGTTTTGCGCGAAGCGCATAATGCGTGCACCATGTCCCAGTGAGACGTTGCTCTTACTGGGACGTTGTTTTCTGTACGGATATTATGTAGATTTATTTTCCCCGGTAGACCCGTGTTCGGATTAGTGGTTTACCTTTAAAAAATCCGACCGTAGCTTCAAGGCTGTGGGCGGATTTTTATGGGTGGACATAATCAGGCTTATTATTCGGTGGTTTAAATTCCGCAAATCCAAAATGATTGATATTCACAAAGTAGTTCCCATTATTGAAAGCTACAAGCAAAATTTCACCAAGAATTGGGAAGATGAGAAATATAAATGGGAAGCAGTCAAGCATTTTCATGATAATTGGAATATTGACGCACCAAATTATGAAGAAATGTTTATCCTGCCGGGATGATTCTTAAATTTTCGCGGGTTGATGACAAAGCAACACGCGAAATGTTCCGTATGCTGTTTGATTAGAGCCGCGACCCTGCACAACGGATTGCCGATTTTCAGGTTTGTGCAGAGAAATTAGATGACTTTTTATGTATCATCTATTCAGGCGAAAACTAAATGCATAACTGAACAGGTTCTCGAATGCAATTTTTTTGCCCTCGCAGATAATCAAGAACTTTGTGAACAGGTTCTTTTTCGTCATAGCGGTCGAGATATTTTGCAGAGGCAATAATAATTAACTCATTTTTAGCGCGGGAAAATGCGACGTTTAATCTTCGATAATCGGAGAAAAACGGCGTTTTTTTATTTGCTCTCGTTGTACAGTAAATAACCACCTCCGCCTCGTCGCCTTGAAATGAATCCACTGTATCCACCACGACATTATTATCCATTTTTTGGGGAAGCTTGCTGCAAATCACGCGCTTTTGACCTTTGTACGGCGTAACAACCGCAATGCGTGCTTTTGGGCAAATGCTTCTGATTGACTGAATAAGGTAAACGACATATTGAGCCTCATACTCATTTGTCGGAGAGCCCTCTTCTTTTTCGCTGTATTCGTGAACCTTGCTCATATCAATCAAACTTATTGATGTATCAAAATACAACGGGTGCTTCTTTTCAGTGCCACGTCCGTTTTCAATCTTTCCGTCGTAAAAAAGCTCGCTTATCATAGTCCCTATCATTGGCGGCATTCGGTATTGTGTCGTCAGCATTGTTTTGTTGCTGTCAGGACAGCTTTTAAATTCGTGCTCGAAAAAACTTATATCGAACACTTCTTTTTTGAAATATTGCCTGTCGTCGAGTTCAATTTTTTCCGCGTCGTACAATGCGGGGTGTATTACCGGAGGTAGTTGTTTATGATCGCCGATCAGTATAAGTTTTTTTGCCTTATTTAAAGGAATGAGTACCTCCGGCATAAGAGCCTTTCCAGCTTCGTCAACAATTACGAGCTGAAATTCGGCTTTTTCAAGCCCGATATTTCTTTGTGACAATCCAACGCAGGTTGCGCCGATAATCTGATGAGAAAGCATAAACAGATTTCCCAAATCCGCATTTTTCTGAGCGGAATTATCCAGAATATCCAGCCACTCCCTTGCTGCAGAATTACCTTCGGCGGCTTTCCGCGCTACCATTTGGCGGTATTCTTTAACCTTTGTTTCATAGCTGACCGGGCGTATATCCTCGGCAATTTTCTCATCATGCCCGCAGCGCAAAATTTTCGACGGCGAATTTCCCATTTCCAAAATTCCGCGCAGAACATTGTCTACAGCAACGTTTGCCTGTGATACAACAAGTATTTTTGCGTGTGGAGAAGCCTGCAAAGTCTGCCAAATCATCTCGCGGATAACGGTCGTTTTTCCCGTTCCGGGAGGGCCTTGAATCATAAACAGATTTTTCTCGCGCAGCGCGCCTATCAACGCATTGTACTGCGATTTATCTTCAGCAAGGCGGTTGTTTTTAAGCGCGATTTTGGGAAGCTCTGACTGCTCGGGATGAATTTTTTCACCGTTTAACGCAAACAAATGCAATTCATCGTTTGCCATATATCCGGATTTGAACCGATATAGCGCATTTAACTGCCGTTGTTCCGGAACGTGAAACTCGAATTTGTAAATCACAATTTCGCAAAGCTGCATAAGCTCCATTCTTATATCTTCCTGTTCGGCATAATCTCTCGGAAGCAAAATCTCCACTGATTCAAAGTCCTTGGGGATCTCAACATTCAGCCGATGTGAGCCGCATTCCGTGAAAAAGGACAATTTTCCGCGGTTTTCGTTTAACCTGTCCAGCTCATCATAGTATTCCCGCAGGGCGTCGCTGTCTTCAATCGGGAAATTCATTCGAGCGTCTCCCGAGCGCATTTTCCTAACATATGGAAAATCTTTAACTGCGCAAGTAATTGACTTCCCGACCGTAAGATATTCCTTCAACTGACCTGTCAGCTGTTCCCATGCCTGAAAATACCGGCTTCCGTCATTTGCGTTTTTAAGCTCCTTTTGCTGTCGGATTTCACGGAAGACAGTCATCACAAGATTTGACATTTCGTCGCTGACAACCTTGCCGTTTTCGCCTACCAGTTCTTCTTCCAGCTCCGCGTCCGTATACATTTTAATAACTGCATGAAATGGAACAAAAATATCCTCCGCATGAATTCCGTCAAGCGCAGGGTCAAGAAAATCTTCAAATTCAAAATACATCGCGCCCAGGTTGTGCTTCCTAATAACCGCCTGCATTAAAAACACGTCCTGAAACTGGATTTTAACCCGGTCATTGTCAATACCGTTCTCGTCGACAGGGGCGATTTTAGCATCGTCGTATTCCCGGTTAATATTATTGTCGCGAAAAAAATCGCAAAACATCATAAGCTTTTCTGGCGGTATCATAACGGGAACTTCATTGAATGTCAGCGCGATTTCGGTGTCTTCAAAACACTGAGTTACATAAAAATAATTTTTCTTTTCCTCCGGCTGAAATTTTTCGTACAGCGGGTACACCGTAATCTCGCTGTGAATGGCGGGATAATGAGAAAAATTAAGCAGATTTTGAGGCTTCATACGAAGCTGCATACTCTCCCCGCACGTCATTAACACTTCTTTTGTCAAGCTGTCATACCCCGTCACAATGGCAGGCAATCCGGTGAAACTTCCGCTGCGCTTGCACAGATAATATGCCGCCTCATCCGCCGACACACCGTAAGCCCACCCGCATTGAGGATAATCCTGTTTATCATCAACATAAAAGTATTGACCATTTTGAATGCTGTTTCTGTCTTTCACATAAATTCGAACACAAATTAACCCGTGAAAACGACGTTCGCACCAGCCGCCGTTTTGACGAACCTGTTCGGGCTCGTCATCGGAAAACTGAATAAGCGCGCCGAAATACGGATATTTTTCCGGCAGGCAAAATGAAAATACAAGCTCGTTGTTCTGGTCTTCGCAAAGCTGTTTCAACACGCGCTGGTAACTTTCAAGATAATTTTTATATGCCTTTGCCTTATGCGAACCCCTGCGAAGCTCCTGCCTAAGAAGCTGAAAAGCATTTTTCCGCATTTGCGTGCTTTGCTTATCTCTGTATTCTTTCAGACTTCTGATTGTTTTGTCTAATTCTTCGATAAGGTCATTGTTTTCTGACATTCGCTTTTCGGCGCGCTCCCTAATCAAAGAATATATCTCCTGCAGATGTTTCTCTTTTTGCGCCAGGAAATCTTGGTTAAGACGCTCCTCTTCGGCTTTTGCAGCCTCGTCGGTTTCAAGCAGTTTCTGTTTGCGATAACTTTCCCGCTGTGCATAATTATCGCGGTATGCCTGCTCCTCTTTATCTAATTCGGCTTTGAGTCGAAGGATTTTATCTCTGTTTACGCTTCTCAGAGCGTCTGCCTGTTCCCGAAATGTGCGTGAAACGTCTTCAAAATTCCCGCGAATAGCGTTAATCGATTTTTTTAGTTCTTGTTCGTCTTGCTTGTATTTTTTGGTAATTTCACCGGTTATATATCTTGCCGCCAGCGATGTAGCCGAAATTCCAAGGCATGTCAATGCCAGCGTAATCGGTATCATTCTCTCACCCCGCCGCCCATTGGAAGCGACTGAAGCTGCGGAATAAATCTAACCAGCATTTCCTGTTGCTGCGTAAGTTTATACTGATTTTCCGGAGTCATTTCCCATGTCATCATTGTCATAAACATTCTCAAAAACTCATTAATACAATTAACAATTGTCTGCACAGGCATCTTGTTTGCTTCAATTGCCGCATCCATTTGCCGAATTTCAGCGTCAATTCTTTCTCCTTCTTTTTCAGCTTTCAAGCGTTCAATTGCAAGTCGTTCTTTTTCCAACTCGAGTTTTGTCATCTCCACCTCATGGCTGTCGGATTGAGCCTTGCTTTTGATTTCGTACTCTTTCTGTATACTAAGAATGTTTTCTTCATGCTGTTTCAGCTGAACCTGATAATTGCGTTCATCCTCATCACCCTGAAGTTTCGTTTCCGCTTCTGCCTTTTTATAGGCGATTTCAAGCTCGCCTCTTGCGCGTTCAATCTCTGCGTCCACCAGTTTGTGCTTGTCCTCAATATCCGCATAGACCGATGCCGTTTGCGCCTTGGATTCGCGTTGCTCTTTTATAATGCCGGAAATGGTCTGTGATGCCTCACATGCTGCGTTTATGCCGTCAAAGAGTATTGACCATTTCCCCGAAAGTATGCTGTAGTTTTGATTTCTGATGTCCATTTCGCGGCGGGCGTCGCCGTCACGCCTCGTTTCGTCGCGGCGAACTTTGCCATCACTCACCTTTTCTGTGATGTCCGTAATCTTGCTTGCAGCGTCCGTAGCCATGCCTATAATACCTACACCCGAGTTTAAAATATTCAATGGATCCATTGTAATTCCTCCTGTTAAACATCAATTTTGTTTTTGTACTGCCACAAAAGCAAGCTATATAGGTTGTCAAGCCGAAGCTTTTCTTCCTGCGGCAATCCTTTATAAAGTGGGTTAGTGCTTATACTGTTGTCAAACACCTCCAAAGCCTTCTTAATCTCCTTGCGCGCAGCTTCCTTAACCTCGTGCGGAAAGCTCCTTGCTTTAATGTCACGCTCTACTTGTTTGCGTTTTGTACGCGCTTGTGCGTCTGCGGAGGTCATTCTTTCTGAAGCTATACTTCGTTTCATTTCAATAAGCTCTTCTGTTTCCCGGGAAATCTCACGGTCTATATCTGCGGTATCAACTCCCTTATTCAGCACTTCCGTGCGCTGTTTTGTCTCGTTTATGTACTGCTCTAACTTCTCGCCCTGCAATCGCAATTGTTCTTCAATTTCGGAAAGCTTTTTGCGGCTTTTCTCCATTTCTCTGATTTTTTCCGAATTCAGCTGTTCTTGCATGCTCTGAATTTCCGCCTCTGCTTCGGCTTTCAGCTTATGAACGCTTTTAATTTGAATACACATTAAAACCGTGCTGCCGATACCTTCTACCGCTCTCTGAGCCGTGTGAATCCACGCGCGCACATCGCCTGCGCCTGCAAGCGCAGAGTCTGCCGCCATAGACGGAATTTCACGCAGGATATTTTTTGAGAAGCGTAATACCGTTTTAAAACTCAAGGTTCGTCCTCCTCGCATTGTTCAAATCTCGAAAAATCAATGCTCACAGGCACAGTGTATTCTTTTACCACCTCGTAGTGATAGTAAAACTCGCCATCCAAAATTTTTGCCCGCTCAGGCTCTGCCGGAAAAACATATCGTTTAGAAAGCTGCATAAGACCCTTTGGCAGTATGTCAACCGTTTGTCTTCCGTTTTCGGATCTGTATTTTTTCCCGCTGTATGCGTCGATAACGCATAAATTGCATTTTTGCGTATACAGTTTTGCCTGCTCGATCCTTTTAACATGCGTTTTTCCGTCTTCGGTAAGAAATTCCGGCGCAATAGAATTAAGATTTTGCAAAGCCCCGGCAATTTCTTCGCTCACGCCGGTATATCTGTAAATCCTCTTGCCTTCAAAAACCGGAACGTTCAGCCAGACGTCGTGCCGAACAAGATTTTCTTCAAGCTGCCGGTCGCTTTCATCGACAAAATAGTCGTCCGGAACATAATAAGGAACAAAAAACACCTCGCCTTTGGCTTTAAGCTCAAACTGAAAGTATTGATAATCGTTGTCGTCCAAAACGCTGTCTTTTTCCATATATTCTTTCATATAATCTAAAGTATTCTCAAAATTCGGCGTTTTGATAAAACGTTCAGCATTCTGCAGTTTAATCGGAAACTTCTCTTTTTCGGGACGCATTGTATTTTCAAAAAAACGCTCGTTTTTCACCTGCTCGAGCTGGCAGGTAAAGAGATTGACGGCGTGTCTGTTCTGATCGTTTGCTTTATATTCTTTTATAAAATTGTAAATTCGGACATAACGTCTGCCCAAATCGGTCAATGCATACTGTTCCCCTTGCTTTATCAACAGAGAGGTTTTAACAAGTTCCTCGGCTGTGTCGTCTATCACCCAATCTGCCACGCAAATGCCGTCTGCGATTTCGGCAACGGTTTTATTTTCCGCTGCTTGAAGCAAAATCAGCATAGGCAACCCGCCGATTTTTTCAAGCATTTCACTATACAAATTTTGTATTTCAACCTCTTTAAACGGGCAGAAAAATACATCGCGCTTTTTCTCACTGCTCATGTCTTATTCCAAATCCTCTTCTGCGTCCATAGCGTTAGGGTCGTAGTCGTCCGCTTTCACCCATGCCTTATCTGTTTCGGCTTGCGCATCGTTTTGCTCTGCCGTTGCAGGTGCTGACGCGGACGTTCGAGTGGGAAAAGAATTGTTGATAACCTCGGCGTTAATTTCGCACGCTTCGGTTTTTTCCTTTGCGGCTTTTCTTGCCTTAATAATAGCCGCGATTGTCCCGCCGATTGCAACCACTCCTCCGGTCGCTATACCGGCAATTTTGAGAAAACCAATCATTTTCAAAACCTCCTGTTTTGTGCTTTATTGTCTTAGCCCAATTATACCATAAATCCCCCTTTTTGTCAACCTGCTATTGATATAATTTTAAGATGTCATTTGAACCGTTTTATTTGTACAAGGAAGCACGGTGTGTACCTGCATAATTCACGCTTATATTATCTATATTGCTTTATATAAGACACTGACGGGAAATTGTGCGTTAAATTTGAAAAAAACTCCGAATGAACGGAGAGCTTTTGCGTAAGTTATATCGATTGGTCATGCCGTTTTCCTTTTCGGTGTTTACGGTTTTACGTTGCTTCTCAACCAGCCGCGCTATATAATCCTCCTTTGAAATCTCGTAGTAAGTTTTTGCAATCTCTAAATTAAAGTTCACATAACCCGCTGCACCCCTCAAAGTTTTCTTTGAGGGGTGCAGCTTTTTTCTGCGTGTCGGTAACAACGGATTTAAGGTACTCGTAATCCGAGGCAGCTTTACGCCGAGTATGCTGCTGAAAAAATTCGGATAGTGCAGAGCAAGAACAAAAGCCCGCATAATTTTTGCAAGTGTGCTTGACTTTAATTTTATGATATGGTATAATCTAAGAAATGATTGTGAGATATAAACCGGCAGAGGAGTATAATAACTATGAAAAATAAGATGATATTCAGAGCATTGACAGCCGTATTTTTAATTTTAATATGCGTCTGCGGCTGTAGTGCAAAATCAGATATAGGCTTTAAGGTTAGGGATAATTATGCGACTGAAAATATTGATTTTGAAGATAACTATAATTTTTATTCGGAGGGCTATGATTTTTACAAAAAGCTTGAAAACGACAGCGGAGTTTTTATTTTAAACACAGCATATTACAGCGATGAGATTTTAAAAATCTGGAAAGACAACAACGTCTATTCTAACGTGCCGAAAAAAGCGTTTTGGTACTATACGGTATCGCCGTCTTATCTGAGAACTATGGGCATAGCTGTTGACGAGAAAATGATACAAGACGCTGAAAACGGCGTAAGAGTGTTTTTAATTCCCGATACCTATAACGACGAAGAAAAAAATATGATGACCGACTATTTAACAGAAGACTCGGAAAGAGCGTTGGGCGAAAATGCCCCGAGAAAGCCCGAGGACGCTGTAAAAACTGTATATTACGAGAAAAACGAAATTGAATTTGCCTCGTATACGCCCGCCAAAGAATACTTCACCTACCCTTGCGAGCAAAATGTGCCGCTTTTGGAAAAAGCACCGATTATTTTTATTTGCACCTCCAACAATATGATATATTTTGAGAGCGAAAGTTTGTTTGCAACAGACGTCAACAGCTATATAAAATTTGAAGATGAAAATACGCTGAAAAAATACCTTGACGAGGATTTCGTTAAAAAATATAATGTAAAATTCGGCAAGCTGTCAAATATCTACAAAAAAGCCGAAAGAGCCGGCATAACAGACAAAGGCATAGCGGCAGCTTTCGGCTGATAGTGTGCGCATTTTTGCGCAAATTATCGCGGCATTTTCCCGCGCAGTTTTTTCACATTTTCGGGAAACAAATTTTAATTTAAACAGGAAATTATGTCCGAAGGACGTTCAACGTAAGCTCTTCTATCGTGATTTTTTCGTAGAGGAGTGCAGCATTTTTGTGCTGTGAATTGCTGTGCAGCAGGCGTATTCAATTTCTGCCCTCTGTAATCAAAGCGGTTCCGGGCATTACGCTTTACCTCCGGCAGCGTACCGAATATGCAAATTCTTCATAATCTCCAGTGCGCGCTCGTCTGGGGTGAGCTTGTCGCTGTGCAGGGGAAGCTGTGAATTTTCGGTATCGTTTGCCGTTCCGACGTGAACGTAAACGCCCTTTGCGTGCCGCAAAAACGCCGAAAAATCGTCCGCGCCAAAGCCCATTATAAGCTTTTTGTCGGTGATGACATTTTCCTTCCCCACAACCTCGACGGCGGCGGCATACGCCTCGTCAAACGCCTCATCGTCGTTGATTACGGGGTACGCAAAGGTTTCAAGCTCAATTTCGGGCTTGACGTCATAAAACGCGGCGACAGCCTCGGCGGTTTTCCTCACCTCGTTTTGGAGGAACTCCTGCGTTTCAAAGGTCAGCGTGCGAATTGAACCCTCCAGCGTTGCCTCGTTTGCAATAATGTTGTAGGACGTTCCCGCGGTAAGCTTGCCTATGCCGATTATGGAACTTTCAAGCGGGTCTAGCTTCCTCGGCTGAATAGACGGCAGCTTTAACGCAAGCTCGGCTGCGGCGGCAAGAGCGTCATGCCCCAAATGCGGCTTTGAAATATGCGCGGACCTGCCCCTCAGGGTTATCCTGAAATAGTCGCAGGAGGCGGCGTCCGTGCCGCGCGTCATGGCGATTTTCCCCACGGGGAACGCAGGGGAGATGTGTATCCCGAAAGCGCGGTCGTAGCCCTTTGTAAGCCCCTCCTGCTCGAAAAATTTCGAGCCGTGCTGCGACTCCTCCGCTTGCTGGAACGCAAGCAAAACCGTGCCGCTGAAAGCTCCGCGCATCTCGCTTAATTCCTTTGCAACGCCAAGCAGCGCGGCGGTGTGAAAATCGTGACCGCAGGCGTGCATTACGCCCTCGTTTTCGGAGGAGAACGCAAGCCCCGTCTTTTCCCGTATCGGGAGCGCGTCAATGTCCGCCCGCAGCAGCACGATTTTCCCGGGCGTTTTGCCGTCAATCCTCGCGAATGTCCCCGTTTCGCCCACTGCGCGGTATCCTATTCCGAAACGCGACAGCTCGCTTCTTATAAACGCCGCGGTGTTGTGCTCCTGCATGCTGAGCTCGGGGTGTCTGTGAAGATACCTTCTTGTTTCAACAAGGTAGGATTTGTTATCCATATATTCTCCAATCAAAAACGCTTAATGAGTGTTCTTTTTTACCGTCAAATCGCCGATAAGCTGGACTATCGTCACAATCGCAACTATAATGATGACCGTGACCCATGTCACGTCCTCCTGAAAGCGGTTGTGACC
>CANRIQ010000045.1 GCA_947630655.1 uncultured Clostridia bacterium
TTTCGGAATATTCGAGATAAAAAATATCCCTCGGCTCGGCGATAACGCCCGCCCCGCAAAGCTCCCCGCCCACCTTTAGCATCATCGAGCGCATCATGCCGTACAGCCTCGAGCGATTAAGACGGGACTTTTCGCGGTTTTTGATGCCGACTGCCGCCCGTTTCGCGAATATTCTGCACAAGCCCCGCGGCGCGTCCTTTTTCTCGGAAACGCTCGGCACCTTCGCGTTCGTTTTCGCATATTGAACGATTTTCGCGGCGAGAAGCTCGGGATTTGTCCGAAACGTCAGGCTTTCAAGCTTAAGCTCCTCGGCGTTGCGGTCGCCGTACAGTTTAATATACTCCGAAAGCCTGTCCGACAGCTTTCCGTTTTTCATATATTCTCGAAAATCCGCCGTGCTTTGAATTTTCTCCAGCCGCGAAAGCTCGTCGCTTTCCTTTGCAATTTGCGACAGCTTTATAAGCTCCGTCACGGGCTTCATGCTCTCTATGCCGTTAAGCCCCGAAATAAGGCTGTTTGCCCTCGCGGGGTCGGACTTAAGGCGCGATTTTAAAAGTCCCGTGTAAATAAACGTGTACATGTCGTTTACTAATGTCAGATCCCATTTTTCGGTGACCTTGTCAAGAACGTTCTGATAATGCGAAAGAATTTCCTCGGCACTCGCCAAATTCAGATCCACCGACTCGAAAAACCGTATCATTTCCCGAAATTCGCCGTCAAGCTTTTCCATAAGCCTTGGGCACGCGCTCATTAAATAAATAAACGACAGCGTGACCTTAAGGTGCGTTATAAAGCCGATTTTTCGGGAAAGCCGCGATGTTACAGTCTTGTTTTTCACGCCCAGCATTTCCTGCCACACGGGAATTATTTTCCTGCTGAACGGCAAAAACAAAATTACATCATACCAATTGCTTATGCGATAGTAAATCCGCCCGCTTGACGCGTCCACCATATTTCGGAGAATTTCGTCCGCCATAGCGACGGTTTCAGGCTCGCGCGTAAGCCGCAGCAAAACCGAGCGGAAAACGCGGTAATACGCCGTTCTGATAAAGCTTTGCGTAAGCGGCAGCGTTATTCCCGGATAGCTTTCGACAATATTGCTGTTGTCGAGAACGATGGGAAAATCGCATTTCAGAGAGGTTATCGGGCGCGCCTGCAAAATAAATATTTCGCCGTTTTTAATTGCAAATTCAACGTCGCATTCATGCCCGAAAAGCTGTTTAATCCGCCCCGAAAGCTCTACAAGCTCCTTAAGAACAGCCTCGGATATGCTCGGAGAGCCCTCCGTCTGCTCACAGAAATAAAGCCCGTCGGTGGTGTTGTAGTAATAAGCGGAAGTTGGGGCTTTGTCTTCGACGACATTGTCGCCCGTCCCGAAGCCGATTACCACCACCGTCTCGTTTAATATCCCCTGCGGATTTGCCGTGAAAATAACCCCCGACAGCTCGGCTTCTATCATCTCCTGAACGACCGCGCAGACGGTGATTTTTTCGGAATTTATCCCGTTTCTTTTGCAGTATTCGCAAAATCCCGCGCTTTTCGGAACATCGCAGACGCGTTTTACGGCTTCGTTTATCCCGCTTAAAGAAAGTCCCAGCTCGGTGTGAAATTGTCCCGCAAACGACGCTTCTGCGCCGTCCTCCGCGCTTGCCGACGAGCGCACCGAAACGGTTTTTCCCTCGCCGAAAAGCTCCGCCGCATAGCCCGCTAAATCGCGGTTATCTTCCCCGAAAACGCAGAAAAACGGCGGGATATTAAAGCCGTTTTCCGACATTTTAAAGAGATTTCCCGCCTTTGCGCCGACGGGTTGTCCGCTGTAATTTTCAGTGCTGATAATCATATTTAAACCTTCCCGAAAATCAAAAACTCCGCCACCGTAAGAAGCATCATCGTCTCCTGAATATAGGTGTACCGCTCCACCTTATCAACGATTTTAAAGCGGGTCGGGTCTTTCATAAACTGCGCGAATTTCAGCGTCATCCAGCCCGTATTTAACAGCAGTGCCGCAACGGAGATTTTGTTTAAATTCCACACGAGAAGCACGTTTGTGAGAATATCCACCCACGTCAGCACCAGCACAAACACCGTCGACTTTTTATACCCGAACAGCTTTGAATATGTAACATACTCCGTTTCGTCCTTCGGAGCGCGGATTTTCCGCGAAACCTCCCAGATAAGCGCGGGGAAATAGAGCGTCATCATCGCGAGAAAATTGGTAAGCGTCAGCGCGGGAAGCCCGTATTTTATGCAGGTAAACGAGATGATATAAACGTTCAAAATCATCTGCACGGGGTTGTGTGTAACGAGGGCTAAGGGCAGGCTTTTCTGTATTTTTTTCTTGCTGAAAAACCACAATGACATAAGCGTCCCGTAAACATACAAAAACAGGAAAAAGAGGAAGTTGTTCATAAAAACGGCGTTGAGGGCGACTGTAACCGCAATGAGAATTCCCACGAATATTGCAAGGTCCTTTTTCTTAACGCGTCCCGACGGCAGGGGTCTTGTCGGGAACAGGCGGCAGTCAAGCTCGTAATCCTTGAAATCATCGGCAATCCGCAGCCAGAGCAAAAAGCTGAACACTGTAAACCCGCCGATGAATTCCTGATAATTTATCCTGAAATCCGACACGCCGTTGTTAAGCAGAACGATAAAATAAATCTCGCCGAACACGATAATTCCGAGCAAAAGCCGCGGAATTATCGGATACATTTCCTTAAAATAGATGTGAAGCCGTTTCAGCATTTTGTCCTCCCGATTTTTTCGCCCGTTTTAACAAGCGTTTCTATGCCGTTTTCGGAATTTTTCAGAATATCCCCGCAAACCTCAATTACACCGCGTTTGAAAAGCTGAATTATTGTCGAACCGCCAAACGAAAAATATCCTTTTTCGTCCATTCTCGAAAAATCTCCGACAGCGTGATTTGTGATTTTCCCGACCTGCAACGCCCCGACTTCGATTTGAACAATCTCCCCGAAATGACGGGTCAAAAGCCTTGAACAAACGCGATGGTTGCGCGAAAAAACGCGGTATTTTTCCGAAATCGGGCGCACTGTGTGAAGCTCTCCGGGAATTTCCTCCGTCTGCAAAATTTTTCCGTCATCGCAGAATACATATCTGTGGCAGTCCTCGACCGCCAACCTGTAAACAAGGCAAATTCCTCCCGAAAACCCCGAAACGTCAACCCCTCCCGCAACCTCCGGCAGCGTGTAAACGCTGCGTTTTATACTAAGCGAAAGCTCGTCCGTTATCGGGTAAACCGAAAGCCGCCCGCAGCACGGCGCGATAAGCTCGCCGGCTCTGCATTCAGTCGTAAATCGGCATTTCCGCGTGAAAAATTCATCGAAGCTGTGAAATTCGTCCGTTTCGCAGGCTGACAGGTCAATGTTATATTTTTCAACAAACGGGCGGATTTTCCCCGCCGAAAATCTGCTTTTCATAAACGCGCCGTAAATTTTTGAATAAATTCCGCGGCAGAAAAACGCCTTAAGAAGAATTCTCCCCGCCGCCGTGTTGTAGAGAAAATCAAGACCCTTTGCACCGTATTCAATTTCCTCAAAAAACGCACCCGCGGCTCTGTCGTAAATCGTCATAAAATAATATCTCTCACCAGAATAAGCGCGGTAACCCCGACCGCAAGCGCGCCGAAAATAACGTACCACACGCCGCGCGGCTTTGCGATTTTCACATTAAGGATAAACAACACCGCCATTACCGCGAATTCCGCCGCCCAGACTACAACGGCGGGAAATTCGGGGAAAAATCCCAGAACCGCATAGGTTACGGGGATAATAAGTGCCGAATACGTCACGGGAAGCCCGTCGTAATGCGTGCGGACGCCTTCTGCCGCCGCCGAGGTGTTGAACCACGCAAGCCGAATTATCCCGCACAAAATATACACCAGAAGAAACGGATATTTCGCAAATCCCATGCCCTTTAAAAGCTCTATTCCGAGCACCGCGGGCAGAGCCAGAAAATCCACAACGTCCGCAAGGCTGTCTATCTGCACGCCGAATTCCTCTTCGGCGCGGTCGCGCTTGCATCGCCGCGCGATTACCCCGTCAAAAAGATCGCATATCCCCGCGATAACGAGCGATATCATAGCGGCAGCGGTCATATTTTCAAAGGCGAAAATTATCCCCGCAGCTGCCGCCGCAACGCCGACGTATGTTAAAATAACCGATTTGTTGTATTTACCGATAAACATTTTTTCCTCACAGATTTTTGCGGATTTTCGCGGCGTATAAAATTGAACTTATGGCAAGATGCGTTGCCGCGCCGAGAAGAATATACGAAAAATACACCGCCGCCGTCATCGGGAACAACGCCGCGTAAACTAAGGTTACTCCGAAAAGCGAATCTATCTGGTCGACGATAAAAAACACCGCGCCCTTTACCCCGCGCGCGGTTTTCCCGCACGGAATATCCAGACGCCGCTTTATAAAGCTGTTCGGCAGCTCGAACAGAACATATGCAAGCCCCATTGCCGCTCCCGCCGCGAGATTAAACAGGGGAGTGTTCTCAAACCGCGCATAGATAAGGCAACGTTCGGGGAAATTTGTACACACAGCCCCCCAAAGCACCTGCGCCGCAGCCGCGAAAACAGTCATTCCGAAAAATCCCGCCCAGGTCTTATTTTCCCCGAAAACGCGCTTGCCGTCGCGAAGCGTTTTTCCGCCGTCTATAGGGCGGTTTATCCGCTTGCAAAGCGGCGTTTTCACGAACAGCATATTAAGTATTCCCGCGATGATGACGGGCGTTATGGTTATATACATCTTTAAGATTGTCAACATAGCAAATTAGAGATCAAAACAGCTCCCTCAGCACCGAAAAAAGCCACTCCCGACACGCATACAGCCGCCGCGGCAACGTCCTTTATAAACTTAACGTTCAGGTCCTGCTCGGAGCAAAAGCTATCGCACAGACGCTCTATCGCGGTGTTTATGTACTCCGCGGAGAACGCCGCACAGGTAAGCGCGAGCAGAATTATGTAATCGTAAAAGCCCGAAGAGGTGAGGATGTTCAGCGCGAGAAAAACAAGCGCGATGCCCGAATATATCTTAAGGTTGCGCTCCGCAAGAAATCCGCTTGCCACGCCCCTAAGCGCGCATTTTACGCTTTGCAGAAAGTTTTTGTTTTTCATAGTCCGAGCCTCCACTATATTCCCCTCTATTATAACACATTTCGACTTAATTGTCAAGAGGTGACGGCAGCTTGCAGACGGCAGGGACGAATTATCCTCTTTGCGGATAATGCTGCTTTTAAAGATTATTTGCCGGTTCGTACTCACGGAATATTATTTCCAGAAAGGATCCGCAATTTTCTCATAATGACGTTCTTTTAATACCTCAGGCACATCATCCACAGATGGGAATTCTTCTGCAATTTCGTCAGAAAGGCAGCTTAAAAGGCTATCGCCGATGACATCGGCATATTTTCCCCGAAGTGCTTTTTCATACCAGACAACAAGGTCATTTTCCGTAACAATGCTTTGGATACGGCTTCTCCAGCCAATTTGGGTCAGTAAAGAAACAATTATTTCCTTTTCGGCATCCTTGCATACGATAACAATTCTATCGCTTGATACGCTGCTTACTATATTTTCTGCCAACGAAGCATCTAAGCTTAAATGCTTAATTTGTATTGCCGGTCCCCAATTTGAATACATATCAAGACCACGGTCAGCGGCGTTTGTAACACCTACTCGGTATACACGCGCATCGGTCAGATGAGTCGGATTTGAAAAATCAAGACACATAACCTTTTTTGAAAAATCCTTGAATTCATCAAGTATATCAAAGTGGTTTTCATCAACAAAGATTTCTACTTTTAAATTAAGGGCTTCTACAAGCGTAGAAAAGAGAGCGTAAACGACAATTTCATATATTTTATCTAAGCTTCTTTTAAGACCGGGTTCGTTCCAAAAGGAATCAATAAAGCGTTTTACATCAAAAGACTCCTTTGTTGCTTCAAGGCAGTATAAAAGAGCTTCGGTAAGCTGATCGTGTTTATTGGTAAACCGACGATAAATATATGCCTCTACCGCGCCGCCCGTGCGAATATTTTCTTTACTAAGTTCATTCAATAAAATCGGCGGTACAGCGTTATCATTAAATAAGTTATCTTGAAATCGCGCGCTGCTTGTACAAACTCTTCCGAGAAGAGGTCTGCAAATATCATCGCGCCAGCGTTTGCTTTTAGTCCTGTAATCCTCAAGATTGAGAGGATTTATATCACCGTAAATTCTGATATGATAAAGAATTTCGGCTATCTGTATCGGCTTATACAGATGTACCCGCGACTTTGCTATCACTGTATCCAATGCCTTTTTCGCATTATTTCTGTCCGGCATATTGTTTGCTCCTTTCAAAATCTCTCAATGAGGTCAGCATCTCTTTTGCAATAGCTTTGATAACAGGAACCGCAACAGAGTTACCGCATTGACGTTTAACCTTTCCATATGGCAGAACAATCTTATAGGTCTCCGGGAACCCCTGAAGCCTTAGCATTTCCCGTTCTGTGGGTCTGCGTTCATCATTGATAAGAATATAATTGGCAGAAGCACCTGCACGCAATGCCGAGGAATACGGATGAGGAGTGATTAAACCCGACATATTTTCATGTGAAATATAAGGACGCGGGTAGTTTTTGTCTTTAATTCTTTTAAGTCTTGATGCTCTTATTACTTCACGCACATAATATTTTTTATCAACATCGGTTTCCAGCACATCTGCTAAAGTTTGTCTTTCCTCTTCGGGAACGGGTTCGGGAAAACTAAACCTGACATCATCCAAAAAGCCGACGATAAAAATACGTTCTCTTTTTTGCGGAACGCCGAAATCCAGGGCATTCAGTACTTTTGTATAAACATGGTATCCAAGTGCTTCAAGATGTGATTTTATTACGCGAAAGGTATTCCCCTTATCATGCGCAGCAAGGTTTTTTACGTTTTCCAGCATAAAAGCGGGCGGCTTTTTTTCTTTGAGAATTCTCTCTATATCAAAAAACAGCGTGCCGCAGGTTTCGTTTGCAAAGCCTTCCTTTTTTCCCATTATCGAAAATGCCTGGCAGGGAAATCCGCCAAGAAGAATATCAAAATCGGGAATTTCAGCAGCGCAGATTTTAGTAATATCTCCCGACGGGTGTTCTCCAAAATTTGCTTCATATGTTTTGCAGGCATCTTCGTCAAATTCACTCGAAAACACGCAATGTCCGCCTGCCGCTTCAAACCCGAGTCTGATACCGCCAATCCCCGCAAACAAATCTATAAATCGAAAATTATCCCATTTTGATGTTGTTTTATCATACGCTGTAAACAGCTCTTTGCCGGGGTCAGAGAGACCGGTCCGCTTAACCATTATGGTCAGTTCCTTTCGATTTTGTTGCTTAAATTACATATCTGACGCACAAAAATATTGCGTCAAAATAAGAATAAGGTTTTTCATACTCTAATTCATTATACCACAAACGCTTACATTTTTCAAGACCCAACAGCAGCGAAAAACCGTTTTCGTTCAGCACGTCTATAAATGCTTTTCCGGAATATCAAGCCGAGCCCCGGGAAGGGTACGAATAAGCGCGAACGGCGGATAACGCTGTAAACGTTAAATTGTGAAAATTTGGTGAAAATTTTCAAAATATATTGACATCGTGTCAGAATGGTGGTATACTATCTATACTGACACTATGTCAGAATGCGAGCCAACAGAGTCGGCAACACGACGTTGCCGACCAAAAGGCTCGCGTTGACACGATGTCAGAACGTGAACCCGCAAAGCGTCGGCACGGACGCCGACGCCCAAAGGTTCACGTTGACACGATGTCAGAACGTGAACCAACAAAGTCGGCGCACGGATGCGCCGCAAAGGTTCACGTTGACACAGTGTCAGAATAGAATGCACTGACATAATGTCAGAATAGAAATTCGGAGGTGCAATTTTATGAAGAAAAATATTGGTTCCAAACTCGCACTTTACCCCATGCCAATAACGGTAATCGGCGCAATGAACGGCGATAAGCCAACATGGACGCTTGTCGGACATCTCGGAATAATCGGGCATGACCGCGTTATGGTGAGCCTTGCCGCGCCGCATTTCATTAACGGGAAAATCAAAGAAACGAAAAAGCTGTCGATAAATCTTGTCGATGAAAACCTGCTGCCGCAAGCGGATTTTGTCGGCTTTGCAAGCGGGAATAAGACCGACAAATCGCAGGCGTTTTCATATGAAATCGGCGAGGCGGGCGCGCCCGTGATAAGCAATTCTCCGCTGACTCTGGAGTGCAGCGTAGCGGACATTTACGAAACGCCGAATTTCGAGAGTTTCATCTGTACGATTGACAATACCTATGTCGATACCCAACATCTTGATGTTGACGGGAAAATCAACTACAACACCTTGAAGCCCGTGCTGTTTGAGTTCCCGACTTATCAGTATCTGAAAACAGGCGATATTATCGGAAAATGCCTTTCGTTCAAAAAATGACATTGTGTCAAAATACTGACAGAACGTCAGAATGCTGACATATTGTCAACGTGAACCTTTGGATCGGCAACGTCGTGTTGCCGACTGTGTTGGTTCACGTTCTGACATCGTGTCAGAGAAGAGGAGATTTTTTAATGAAATACACAAAACTCGGAAAATCGGATTTGCAGGTTTCGCGGATCTGTTTGGGATGTATGGGATTTGGAAATCCCGCAACGGGGCAGCATTCGTGGACGGTTGACGAAACGCAGACGAGGGAAATTATTCGTCACGCGCTTGACCTCGGGATAAATTTTTTTGACACCGCGATTGTCTATCAAAACGGCACCAGCGAGCAGTTTGTAGGCAAGGCTTTGCGGGATTTTGCAAGGCGTGATGATTATGTTATCGCAACAAAATTTACGCCGCGAACGCAGGGGGAAATTGACGCGAAAATCAGCGGTCAGCGGCATATCGAAAATTATCTCGACCAAAGTCTGAAAAATCTCGGCATGGATCACGTCGACCTCTACATCTACCATATGTGGGATTATCACACGCCCATGGAGGAAATTATGGAGGGTCTGCACAACGCCGTGAAGGCCGGAAAGGCGCGGTATATCGGCATTTCCAACTGCTTTGCGTGGCAGCTTGCGAAGGCGAATTTTTATGCGCGGGAAAATAATTTAACGGAATTTATTTCGGTTCAGGGGCATTACAACTTGATTTTCCGCGAGGAAGAACGCGAAATGAAACCGTTCTGCAATGACCAGAACATCGCGCTGACCCCGTACAGCGCGCTTGCGGGCGGGCGGCTTTCAAAGCGTTTTGGGGAGACCTCAAAGCGGCTTGAACAGGACGATTACGCGAAATTCAAGTATGACAAAACCGCAGAAGCTGACGGGAAAATTATTCGCAGAGTTGAGGAACTCGCGGACAAGCACGGCGTTTCGATGACGGAAATCTCGCTTGCGTGGCTGCTGACAAAAGTGACTTCTCCCGTTGTCGGCGCAACGAAATTTTCGCATATTGACGGCGCGGCAAGGGCGGTCGATTTGCAGCTTTCGCAGGACGAAATCGACTATCTTGAGGAGTTGTATGTCCCGCACGCGCTTGTCGGCGTTATGGCGCAGAACGGCAGGCAAAAAGCGGGGAATGTGGTGTGAGGAGGATTTTTTATGAGAAAATTTTTGATGATAATTTTTTCGGTCGGACTAATTTTTTGTTTTACAGCCTGCGCAGATAAAAACAATTCGGGCGGTAATTCCGAGTTGCCGGAAAGCTCGGAAATTTCCCAAAATTCCTCGACAAACGAGGACAAGAGCAGCTCTGAAAGCTCTGAAAATTCTTTCTCCGCAACAACAGAAAGCAGCTCGACAAATCCCGAAATTTCGACAAATACGGAAAGCGAACCACCCGCAGAACCGACTGAAGACGGCGTGAAAATCCTCGTTGCGTATTTCTCCGCGACAAACAACACCGAGGGTGTGGCGCAAAAACTTGCGGACGGACTGGGCGCGGATTTGTACGAAATTACTCCGGAACAGCCCTACACAAGCGCAGATCTGGACTACGGTAACTCTAAAAGCCGTTCGTCCGTGGAGATGAACGACCCCTCCGCGTGCCCCGCGATTTCGGGTTCGGTGGAGAATATGGAACAGTATGACGTGGTGCTTGTCGGCTACCCGATCTGGTGGGGCGATGCACCGCGGATTATGAGCACATTTATCGAAAGCTACGATTTTTCGGGAAAGACGCTCGTGGCGTTCTGCACTTCGGCTTCCAGTGGTTTTGGGAACAGCGACAGCACACTGCGTTCTGCGGCAAGCGGCGCTGTTTGGCTTAAAGGACAGCGTTTTTCGGCGGGAGCGGACGCTTCCGACGTGATGAAGTGGGCGAACGGTCTGGGTGTAAACTGATAACTGTTATGAAACAAACTGTAAAACGTATTGTTGACCTC
Source organism: uncultured Clostridia bacterium (assembly GCA_947630655.1). Classification (GTDB taxonomy): domain Bacteria; phylum Bacillota; class Clostridia; order Oscillospirales; family Ruminococcaceae; genus CAG-115. Next base: position 10,420 of record CANRIQ010000045.1, read on the forward strand.
GCAATGATAATTCTTCTGCCGATTTTGATGGCTGAAGTGCTGATTGGACAGCAGCTCCACGAATGGCTCGGGACGGGTATGCTCGCGCTGTTTATTGCGCACCATATTCTGAATTTTGGGTGGTGGAAAAGTTTCCCGAAAGGAAGATACACTCCGTCCCGCGCGTTTTACACTACAATTGTCTTATTGCTTTTGCTTGACATGTCAGCATTATGCGTCAGCGGCATTATGATGTCGGGGTTTGTGTTCAGCTTTTTGCATATCAGCGGCGGTATGATGATTGCAAGGCAACTTCATCTGTTCGCTTCTTACTGGGGATTTATCCTGATGTCGGCGCACCTCGGTCTGCATATGGAGCAGTATTTCGGGATCGGCAGGAAGCTGTTTCATTTTTCCGAAAAAAACGCCGTGAGGACGTGGGTTCTTCGCATAATAGCCGTTGTTCTGTCGGCGTATGGCATTTTCGCGTTTTTCACGCAGCAGATACCCGGTTATCTGTTTTTTCAGACGCATTTCGTGATGTTTGACGAAACAAAGGCGGCGGTCGTGTATTTTACCGAAACAATCGCTATGATGGTGCTGTTTGCGGCGATTGCTCATTACCTTAACAAGCTGCTTTGCAAGGTCAAAAAATCCGAGAAGAAAAACGGTTGGAAGGCGGCGGCTTTTGCAGTTCCCGCAATTGCGTTAGCACTTGTCGTGGTAAAGCTGAATTTGCCCGCAAAAACAGAGCCGTGGCAGAATGTTCCGACCGAAAGCATTACAAGCACCGCAAGTTCTTCAAGCTCTTCCAAACAAATTGAACCCGAAAAACAGCCTGTAATTCCCACAGACGACGGCTTTGTGCTAATTGGGGGCGGCAGCTTTGAAATGGGAAGTCCCGAGGACGAGCCGTGGCGTTCTGCGGACGAAACGCGGCATACCGTGACGGTCAGCGACTTCTATATCAGTCCTTACGAGGTTCGGCAGAACGAATTTTCGGCGGTGGAGGGCTATAATCCCTCGAATTTTGACGGCGAAAATCTGCCCGTGGAAAATGTTTCATGGCTGGACGCTGTTGCATTCTGCAACGCACTGAGTGAAAAGGAAAACCTCACGCCCGCTTACAAAATCGACGGCAAAACCGTGACATGGGACAGGAGTGCGAACGGCTACCGCCTGCCGACCGAGGCGGAGTGGGAGTACGCCTGCCGCGCGGGAACGACAACGCCGTTTAACACCGAAACTTCCATAAGTCCCGAGGAGTCCAACTACTATGGTCACTACCCTTACGAGATTGAGGACAACTATTTCTCGCAGGGAAATCTCACGACAAAACCCGGCGAATACCGTCAAACTACAGTTGTAGTGGACAGCTTTTCGCCGAACGGGTTCGGGCTGTACAATATGCACGGCAATGTCAGCGAATGGGTGTGGGACTATTACGGAGAATACGATACGGCTAAAACCGTCGACCCTACGGGTCCCGAAACGGGAACAAGGCGCGTTTATCGCGGCGGCGGGTGGAACGATTTCGCGAAAAATATGCGGTCGGCGTATCGTG
>CANRIQ010000046.1 GCA_947630655.1 uncultured Clostridia bacterium
TGTGCAGTTGTAGAGGAATTTCACCGTTGCAACGGAATTGTAGTCCTCGGAAAGCGCGCCGTTCATATTGAGAGTATAATCCCCCGCCGCGGGAGCAGTCCACAGCCAAAGCGCGTTGTCGCGGAACATATCCTCGACATTCGGCAAAACATCGCAGGAGCTTACGCAAAAAGGTTTTCTCGAATAGGTAAGCGAGGAAAGCGCGGAAAGCCTGTCCGCAAAGGTAGCGTTTGTGCCCTCAAAAAAGCTTTGCCCGATTATATCGACAAAGCTGTCTCCGGGGTAATAATCCATATTGCTGCCGTCCCAGACCCAGATTATACAGCCAAGCTTGTGAAAACGGCACATTCTGTTGAAAATAAGCTTCCAGAGAAACTGATAATCCTCGGCGTTCGCGCCCCACCAGTAAAGCCCCGAATCTCCCTCGGGGATAGGGTGAAACAGAATAGTGTATTTTTCATCGTCAAAACGCTTGAAAATCTCGGCAAGAGCGTCTATATCATCAAGCAACGCCCTGACCTCCGAGCGCATATACCCGTTTGAGATAAGAGCCTCAAGCGCGGCGTCGCTCATCATTGCGACCTCGGCGGGGTCCTGATACTCGAAAATTCCGCTTATGTTGAAATCGCCCGTGCCGACGCCGTGAAGATAGTTCGGCGAATACCAGTGCCAGCTGTAGTCCTGCAAGCCGCCGCTTTTCGACCAGTCCAGCGCAAGCCCGATTTCACTCTCGGAAATCGTCTTGTTTTCATCGTCCTCCGACAGCGCGAAGGCAGCCTCCGACGCGCGGATTACGGGGTATCTGTCGGTGGCGTTGTATACAGCGTCAATTTCCGCGTTTGACGCGAAGGAGACGTTTTGCGCCGTCAAAACGGAGTTTCCGTAGACCTCGGAGATGTATTTCATAACGTTTACGGTATGGAGCGTAGGGGAAGGACTGACGCACGCAGAACCTGTCTCGTAGCATTCCGAGCCTACCGCGCCCGAATTTTCCGCAAGAATATAATCAATATCCGCGCTTCCGCTTTCAACCGTAAAACAGAGGATATTCTGCCCCGACTCTAAATACAGAGTGTCAAGAGCGGAATATTCAAACGAAAGCTCGTCTTCACCCTCGTCCTTTTCCCTTGCGGGGATATAATAAAACCCGACAATCTTATCCCCGACCTTAAGGGAAATCGCCGCCCCCTCCTCGGAGCGCGCCGCAAGAATTATCCGATAATGCTGGGGCGTGTTGGCGTTCAAAATCTGTGTGAGAGTGTTGCCCTTGCGAAGCTTTACATAACCGCTGCCGTCAAAGGTTCCCGTGTCGCTTAACGCGCCGTCATAAACACCGCTTTCCGCGTGAAGCTTTGCGATAAAATCCTGCTTTATCATAAGAGCTTCCTTTATCTCGGATTCCACCGCATGAACCGAGGGAGGAGTTACAGAAACATCCGAAGAGCTTATATCGCTGCTTTCGGAGCTTGAATAATCGGGTATTCTCGAACAGCCGCAAAGCATTGTCACTGCCGCCGCAAGCGAGAATATTTTTATACGTCTGATGTGTTTTTTCATGTTAATCCTTAAAAATTACAAAATTACAATAACGTCGCCGTTATGTATCTCCTCGTCAAGGCGCGCTATCCTGCCGTTTACGGTGATGGTGTCCGCGTGGGACAACAAAGCCGTCGGGTCGTCCGAAAACGCCCTTGCCACATCGAGGAAAATCGGCGGTTTTCCGTCGTCGCGTCGAGGAAACTGCGCCTGTATGCCGTTTACGGTTATCGTGGGATTTTCCGTCTGTTCGGGATTTTCCTCTTTAGGAGCATTTTGTTCGGCAGCAGGCTCTTTATCGCGGGCGGTAATCACATCTCCGCTTTTAAGGAGCGTGTCGATGTCCACTATGCTGTCGTTTAACAGCACAGGCTCTGTCACGCCATTTGCTTCAAGAAGCTTTCCGAGAGTTTCAAGCTCGGACAGCGTTATAACGTCGCCGTCCGAAATTCTTCTGTCAAGGGAAATATCCCTGCCGTTCACCACAAGAAAACGCCCCGCATGGATTTTCTTTCCGAAAAGCGTCACCGTAAACGCCCTGATTTCCGACATATCGAAATAATCCGACAGCTTTGCAGTGCCGTCCGCGCCCTTTTGCGCGGGGGAAATCACCACCTCGTCGCCCTTTGTGACGGTTGAATTAAGAGAAGCCGTATTGCCGTTGAGCGTTATCTCCGAGGGCTTTGCGGGCTCTCCGCGGACGGTGATTTTCTCGCCCGAAAGCGTAAAGGAAATGCTTTTTCCCGCGCTTGCAAGCATATTTTCGGGCTTCAGCTTCGCCACGCCCAGCAGTTCAAAAATCGTAAGGCGGTTGGTGTCGGGGGCATGGAGCTTTTTGCCGTTAATCGTGATAGTTGTAAAGTCGTAGGAAACGCCCTCGCCCGCGCTTACGGCAATCCCCAAAGGCGTTGAATGCTCCGCGCCAAGCGGCATATCCTCGGGCGCGATAATCCCGCGCAGCAAGCCGCGGCTTCCCGTTATTACCCGCGACGGGTCAACTCCGAGTTCCTCGGCGGTCATTTTCGGCAGGCATTTAAGCTTGCTTCCGCCGCCCACAAGAAACACCGCCTGCGGAGGCGTGGCGTTCGCGTCGAGAATTTCCTTCGCGATAACCCGCGCCAGATCCCGCGCCGCGGGTTCTATTATCTCGTCAACCTTTTCGCGGGAAATTTTATTTTCCAGCATAAGGATATTTTTATAGGTTATTTCCTTCTCCGAAGAGGTCTTTATCATCTCCGCCGTGTTGAAATCCACCAGCAGCTCGCGCATTATGGCTTCCGTTATCTCGTCGCCCGCAACAGTCGCCATGCCGTATGCCGTCACGCTTCCGTCGCGCGATACCGCAACGTCCGAGGTTCCCGCGCCGATGTCGCAAAGCGCGATGTTTATAAGCCGAAGCTCGGGCGGAACAACCGCGTTCATAGCGGCGATAGGCTCAAGAGTAAGCCCCGACACCTCCAGATGCGCCGCGTCCACCGCGGAACACAGGCTGTCTACAACATTCGCGGGCAAAAACGCCGCGATTATCTCGGTGGTAAGGCGTTCGCCGCGGTGACCCTCGGGCTTTTGCAGCTTGAACCCGTCAAGAGTCAGCGACACCACGCTGTGTCCCACGCAATAAAACGCCGCAACGTCGTTTTTCTGCGAAAAATCCGCGCAGGTTCTGCGAACGGCGTCAAGCTCGGCTGCTTTCAGTGCCTCGGCGGTCACAACCTTTTCGGGGAGCTTGTACTCCCACGACGCGCGCATGGTTTTAAGGGCGCGTCCCGCCGCGGCGATACACGCGTTTGTAAGCGTGATATGACGGCGGTTTTCAAGCTCCCTGCGAACCTGCTTTATGTCCTCCGCAACCGATTTTATGTCCTCTATCTGACCGTCCGTCATTGAACGTTTTTCATGGGCAACGGTTTCCATATCTATAATCCTGCAGCCCTGCGGAGTTTTCTTCGCAAGAACCCCGACGACCGTCCGCGTGCCTATGTCCAACGCGAAAACAGTATCCCCCTGCGGCGTTTTTTTCACAGCCGCGGGAGTTGTTTTTTTAGGGGCTTTTGCTTTCGGCTTTTGGGTTTTTCTGCCTGAAGTCCTTTTTTCGTCCAATGCTTTCATCTCCTCGAATAATCAGCGGTCAGAGCGCGATTTTTATTGTATCTCCCGGAACGGCTATCCCCGGAGTTATCGTGATTTTAAGCTTTTGCTCCTCGGATATGCCTATTGTATCGCCGTTTTTAAGGATTACGTTTTTATCCAGCACATACACCGCGATATTTAAAATCAATCCGCGGATTTCTTCAAGCTTTGCGGTTTTCGCGTCGGCATAGATCTCTATTTCCTCCTTGCCGAAACGCCGCATACCGTAGGTATAAAAGCCTGTTTTCTCAGAGTTGCCGTAAATGCCGAACCACACCCAGTTTAAAATGGGAATTTCCTCGGTTTTAAGTATCTCGGCGCAGCCGATGTACATTTTTGCCTCGTACACCGCGCCATCGCTGTAAAGGGCTATGGCGTTGTCCTGCTTAAGCAGTGCCGACGCCGCTTTTACAAACAGTCTGCCCTTTTCAAAAACGTTGTCGTTGCCGCCAAGAATGGTTATAATAATATGCGCCTTATGCTTTGAGGTCTCCTCCTCAGCGTTTTTCCACATGTAATTTGCCCGTGCGTAATGCTCCGCCTCGCCGTTCGGAATAGGCGCGGGCATAACTCCGACCACAAGCCTGAAATCCCCGATTTCGGCATAAACCATATTGCCGGCGGCTTCCTTATTCTCTTCGGAAGCCTCTCCCTCGTCGATTTCTATACCCCAATCCGCTTTCATATCGGAAAAGAATTTCGCCTTGTCAAACCTCTCCTCCGAAAGCAGCACAAAACCCGTGAAATTTCCCTTGTCGCGCTCCATATGGCGGACTTCTTCGCTTTTATCGCTGTTCTTCTTTCTTGCAAACCAGTCAAAAAAACCCATTTCATTCTCCCATGTAAGCTATCTGTTATCAATCCTTAATTTTAAGAGCCTTGCGAAGCTCCTTTTCCTGCGAATTCATCATAACGACAAGAACGGTGTCCCCGCTGCAAAGCGTCGTGCCGCCGCGCGGGATAATGGTCTTGCCGCTGCGGCTTATGCAGGCTAAGTTGCAGTTGTTCGGCAGCTGAAGCTCCGACAGCGGTTTTCCCTCCAGAGCGTAGTTTTTCGGGATAGTTATCTCCATAAGAGACGCTTCCTCGCCGTCGAGCTTAAGCAGCTTTTTCATGGCACTCAGATCAACCTCGTGCTCCAGAAGCTGGATAATGTTCTCGGTAGCGGAGATGACGATATCCACGCCAAGCTCTTTTAAAGCGTCTGCGTTTTTGGGGTTGTTGACCTTAGCAATAGTCTTGTTCACGTCAAACCGCTGTTTAGCTATCTGACAGCAGACAAGATTGCTCTCGTCCTTTCCCATAACCGCGATAACGCAGTCCGCCTTATCCGCGCCGCACGCCTCGAGTGCCTCGACCGTCGCGCCGTTCCCGCAGCTTACCTCCGCGTCGAGATTGTTCGCGCAGTATTGGCTCTGTTCCTTGTCCTGCTCAATAATTGTAATGGAATATCCGTGTTCAAGCAGAGTTTTCGCGAGGTAGAACCCCACCTTTCCTCCGCCGACGATAATTGCCTTCATAATTGCCTCCGAATTAAACCTTTCTTGCGAAAATAAGCTTGTCGCCTTCCGTAAACGTAATCGGCTGACCGCGGTTCATTATCAGTCCCGAACCCGCCCTTATCACTCCGAGCAGCGTTTCTTCGCTTTCGTATTCAATGTCCGCGGGCATTGCGGCGATAAGCTGTTCGGGCAGATCCATAACCGAAAAATGCACCGTGTAGTTCTCGAAATTCATCTCCGAACCCGCTCCCGCGCCGTTCGATTCCTCCAAAGCCGCGCAAGCCGCGCTTACGGTAAGCTTTGTCGGGCAGATAATGTTTATCCCCATTTCCTCGAACACCGCGCCCTTTTCGATGTCGGTAATCCTCGCGAAAATCATCTTCACTTTGAATATCTGCCGCGCCAGCTGCGACACCATAATATTCATATCGTCCTCGTCGGTCACCGCAAAAAGCGCGTCGCAGGTGCCTATTCCCGCGCGTTTTAATACGTCCTGGTCTATAGGCACGCCCGTCGTCGTAAATCCGCCGAATTTCGGGGACAGCGAATCAAACCGCGCTCCGTTTTTATCCACGACCGACACGTCGTGCCCCTTTTCGTCAAGCATCTCGGCAAGAGCCGAGCCCACCATTCCGCAGCCTATAACAAGTATGTTCAAAGCCTATCCCTCCAAAGCTATTTTCCTACGCAGAATTTCTTAAAAATCTCGTTTATAACTTCCTCGCTTGCCTTTTTGCCCGAAAGCTCCAGCATGCAATCCAACGCCTGCTCGAGCGTCACTCCCACCGCATCGGGAGTAACCCCGCTTTTCACGGCTTCCTTTGCGGCGCAAACGCTCTCCAACGCCCTCAAAACGCAGCTTCTCTGGCGTTCGTTTGCAAGAAAACCCGCGTTCGCGCTGAAGCTCCCCGCGTCCAGCCGGGAATAAATTGCCTGCCCGATAACATCGGCGCAATTTTCGCTTTTCGCGGAAATAATCAAAGGCTCTCCAAGCTCCGAAAGCTCGGATATATCAAGCCGCCTTTCGAGATCGCTTTTGTTGACAACCGGTATCACCCGCTTGTTTTCAAGCAGCGAAAAAAGCCGTCTGTCCTCGCCCGAAAGCTCCCGTGAGCCGTCAAACACCGCAAGCACAATATCCGCGTTTTCAAGACGTTCAAGCATTATCTCAACGCCTATTTTCTCAACCTCGTCGGAAGCGTCACGAAGTCCCGCGCAGTCCGCCAGCAGCAGCGGAATTCCGTTTATATTTACGGTATCCTCCACAACATCTCGGGTTGTACCCGCAATATCGCTTACAATGCTTCTGCGAGTGCCAAGCAGCGCGTTCATAACGGTGGATTTTCCGACATTCGGCTTTCCGACGATAGCGCAGGAAATTCCGTCGCGGATTATTCTACCATTCTCGTACCCCGAAAGCAGGTCGGAAAACTCGTTTTCCGCCGCCGAAAGCCTCTGTGAAAGCCATTCTGCTGTAACCACGGGAGTGTCGTCCTCGGGATAATCAATCCAGGCGGAAATCTGCGCGAGAATTCCGGTTATCATATCGGAAATTTTGTCCGCGCGCCGTGCAAGCGCGCCCTCGCGCTGGCTGTTTGAACAGGAGAGCATCTGCCCGCCCTGCGCGGAAATGATATCCGACACCGCCTCGGCTTGCGTAAGCGAAAGCTTCCCGTTTAAGAAAGCCCGCTTTGTAAACTCGCCTGCCGCCGCGGGCTCTGCCCCCGCCCTGATACAAGCCGTCAGCACGCGCCGCGTGACGTAAATCCCCCCGTGACAGGAAATTTCGCAAACGTCCTCTCCGGTGTACGAGCGCGGAGCCCTGAACACCAGCAAAACCCCGTCGTCCAGCCGTTCCTCACCGTCCGAGATTTTCCCGTATGCGGCGGTATAACCCGCCATTTCCAAAACGGGCTTCCCCGACGCGGGCTTGAACACCCTTTGTGCTATATCAAACGCGTTTTCCCCCGAAATTCTCACCACGGAGATCCCGCCCACGGCAGCGGGGGTTGCTATCGCGCAAACAGTTGACATTAAATCTTTCACCTGCTCACTTACTTTTTCTTCCCGAACAGCTTCCCGAAAAAGCCCTTCTTTTCGGTTTCGGAGGAAGAATTTTCTCCGTCATCCGAACTCTCATTTTCGGGAGCTTCAAACTCCTTTACCGACTCCTCATAGCTCTCGGAAAACGCCCCGACAAGTATCGGTTTTGCCTTAAACTCTTCTCCGACATCGTTTAAAAGATATGTGTATATCCTTGTGGGAATTTCTATCTCATAATCCGAAATTTTGTCGCATAAAAGCAGCTTTTCAAGCCTTTCGGTCATGCGTTCGGGGATAGACTGCGCCGCGCCGTCGTAATACTCCTCGCAGGCGATGTTGTACTCCTCGGCGGGGTTTCTGCCCGCAATTTGCGTGAGGTGAATTCCCTCGCGGAGATAGCTTGTATAATCAAGATAATCGCTCCAGAATTCATTTAAAAGCGCGGCAAGAATTTTGTTTTCAAGGGCTTGCAGCTCCTTTTCGGGAAATTTCTCCAACGCCTTTTGATAAAGCTCGGGGGCGTTCTTTTCCCACATTCCGCAGTTATACGACCCGTCAAGCAGCGACTTTCTTTTCCCGAACGTAAGTTCGCGGTGCTTTTCGCCGATCATGGTGTATTTCATAAGGTTCACCCGCTCGTCAAAAGCGTCTCCCTCGGAAATACGCTGAACCCGCTCGGCTTCCTTAAGGAGCGTTTTATCAACAAGCGCGCCCTCAATCTTCGCCGTGGGATAATGTCTCCCCGCAAGCGACTTAAGGTCGTTTTTCTGCATAATTTCATCATCAAGAGCCGCAAAAAACCTGCTTTCTCCGATGTCGCCCTGTCTGCCCGCTCTGCCGCGAAGCTGCATTGTAATCCGCGAACTCTCCCGCATAGAGGTCGCCAGCACCAGAAGCCCTCCCACGGACTCGACATATTCTTTATCCGAGCAGTCCGCGCCGCCAAGCTTTATATCCACGCCGCGCCCCGCCATATTCGTCGAAATCGTCACTGCGCCGCGTTCGCCCGCTTTAGCGATTATTTCGGCTTCAAGGGCGTTGTTTTTCGCGTTTAAAACCTCGCATTTTACACCCAAAGCCCTTAAATCCTCGGCGATGCTCTCGCTTTCCTCAATGCTCTCCGAACCCACCAGAACGGGGCGTTTTACATCATACGCCTCTTTAACCGCGGAAATTATCGCGCGGCGTTTTTCGGTTTTGTCGTAATACAGCTCAAGCGGGCGGTCAATCCTCGCGCAGGGAAGCCTTGTGGGGATAACCTCCGTTAAAATGCCGTAAAACTTCTCAAACTCCTCGCGCGAAGCAAGAGCCGTTCCCGTCATACCCGAAAGCTTAGGATACAGCCGCGCAAAGTACTGAAGCGCGATATTTCCCATAATCCTCCCGCGGGAGGTGATGCAAAGACCGTGCTTTGCCTCGACAGCAGGCTGAAGCTCTCCCGGGAAAACCCGCCCCGGAGCGGCTCTGCCCGTAAATTCGTCTATCAGCAGTATATTGCCGTCCTTTACAATGTAGTCCTTGTTTTCCTTAAGAACGTCCCGCGCCTTAAGGCAGGCGGTTATTTTCGCAAGCAAGCTCCCGCTTTCCTCCGCGTAAATATCGCACCCGAAAATTTCCTCCGCCTTGTCCGCGCCGCTGTCGGTAAGGTAAACATTCCGCGAATCCTCGTCAAATGCGGAATCCTCCTCCCCAAAATCGGAGATTTTGCCATAAATTTCCTTAAGATCGCCCGCGTCGGACACCGCCACGTCTCCCGCAATCACAAGCGGAATTCTCGCTTCGTCGATAAGAATGCTGTCCGCCTCGTCGAATATCGCGAAGCAGAGCTTTTCGGGGAACACCATATCTTCAACATCAAACGCCGCAAAATCGCGAAGATAATCAAACCCCGCCTCCTTTGCGGTAGTGTAAAGAACCTGCTTTCCGTACAGCCCGCGCCGCTCTCCCCGCGGAGTGTCCTCGGTTATGCACCCCACCGACACCCCCATTTCGTCGTAAATCGGGCGCATCCACTCGGCGTCGCGTGCTGCCAGATAGTCATTAAACGTCAGAATATGAACGCTTTCACCGTTCCTCGCGGCATAACACGCCGCAAACACCGCCGAGAGCGTTTTCCCCTCGCCCGTCTGCATCTGAACCATTTTTCCCTCGGAAAGCGCGGCGGCAGCGGCGATTTGCTCGTCAAAAGGGGTTATACCGAGGGTTTTCCGCGTTGCCGCAAAGCACTCTGCAAACACGTCTTTAATCGAATTTCCCGAAAAATTTCCGCTTTCGGCAAGCGATTTTACTTCGGCAATAAATTTCTTGTCCAAAATTTCTCAAATTCCTCCAAATCCGAGCCCTACTCCCGGAAATCCCTCGCGGCTTTCTCCGAAATTGACCGCAGATCCCACCCGCAGCAGGCAAGCCAGCGCGTCACCGTCCGTGTTGTCTGACCCAAACGCGACATCTCGCAAAGCCGCGGATAACTCACCCATTTTGCCGCGCAGACCTCGCAGGATTGCAGCTTCAGCGAACGCAGCGGCGCGTCTCTCCGCAGAATATAAAAATCTCTCAGCATGCTGTCTGTTGTAAGCGACCATTCAAGCGTAAGCTCTTCCTCGCGCGCGGAAATTCCTGTTTCCTCCAGAAGCTCTCTCACAGCCGCCTGGCGGCTGGTCTCGCCCGAAACGGCGCACCCGCCCGAGCATTCCCATTTTCCGCCGCTGGTTTTTTCGGGGACGCGCTGGGTAAGCAATATCTCGCCTTTGCTGTTGATTGTCATCACCTGGACGACAATGTGATATTCTCCGCGCGGAATAGGCGCGCCGCGCATAACTCTTTTCCCGAGAGGCTGCCGCGACGCGGTGTACAAATCAAAATATTCCATTATTCTCTCCAAATATAAATATACTTACTTATATTATAGCATATTATTGATGAAATTTCAAGGTTGACAACGGAATTTTTATGAGTTATAATAAAATATAACTTAAATTATAACGAGAAAGTGGTTTACTATGTACGACCCTGTAATTTTTGACCTTGACGGGACTCTTTTAAACACAATCGGCGACCTTGCCGCAGCGGGGAATTTCACGCTGGAAAAGCTCGGCTTTCCGCGGCATACAACGGAGGAATTCCGCACTTTTGTCGGAAACGGGATTTTGAAGCTTATCGAGCGAATGCTGCCCGAAAACAGCTCCCCCGAAACTGTCCGCACTGCATACGACATTTTTGGGGAATATTACGAGCTGCATAAAGCAGACCTCACCGAGCCTTACGAGGGAATTCCCGAGCTGCTTGCGGCGTTGCGGGAAAATGGCGTCCGCGCGGTCTGCCTTACGAATAAGGATCACAGGTTCTCGGAGGAGCTTCTGCGGTCGTTTTTCGGGGACAACTTAACCGAGGTCGTGGGCGCAGGAATAGGCTTCCCGATTAAGCCCGAACCCGCGGGAGCTTTGTACCTTGCCGAAAAATACTCCAAAATCGGCGTAAAACCGCTGTACGTGGGCGACAGCGGCGTTGATATGCAAACTGCGAAAAACGCGGGGATAACCGCCTGCGGGGTGTTGTGGGGCTTTCGCGGGCGCGCGGAGCTTGAAAGCTTTTCACCTGCGTATCTTGCCGAGAACGCCGATGAGCTTCTCCGCGTTATTCTCGGGGAGTGACCGCTTTGGAGGACAATATAGCTCTATGTGAAAATCCCCCGTCAGCGACGGGGGATAGCTTTTACGTTTCGTTGATTTTCGAGCCGCTTTTGAAGATAAGCGCGGCAATCAGCCCGAAGAATATCGCTGCCGAAATTCCGACGGCGGCGTTGGTAAATCCTCCCATAAACGCGCCGATAAGACCGTTTTGGTCAACAGCCTCGCGAACGCCCTTTGAGAGCAGATAACCGAACCCCGTAAGCGGCACGGTCGCCCCTCCGCCCGCGAAATTCACCAGCGGTTCGTACAGCCCTACCGCTCCGAGAATTACTCCCGCAACGACATATGAGGTGAGAATTCTCGCGGGGGTGAGCTTCGTGAGGTCGATAAGCACCTGACCTATCGCGCAGAGCGCGCCTCCCACCAGAAACGCCCACACATATTCCAATATCATATCCTGCATAATATTAACCTCCGTTATTCCGAAGTAATTTCAACCGCGTGCGCAATGCCCGGTATAGAGCCGCCCTGCTGGACCATGGTCGGCGACATAAGCGCGCCCGTGGCGGTGTAAAGTATGCGTTTAAGCTCGCCGCGGCGGACCTTTTTCAGAAAATATCCGCACATCATAGACGCCGAGCATCCGCAGCCCGAACCGCCCGCGTGGACATCCTGCCTGTCGCGGTCGTATATCATCAGTCCGCAGTCCTTGTGCTTGCCCTCAACGGACACTCCATCGCGCTTGAAAAGCTCGTACATCATGTCGCTTCCGACTTGCCCGAGGTCGCCCGTGATGATAAGGTCGTAATTTTCGGGGTGAGTTCCCATGTGTTTCATGTGACGGG
>CANRIQ010000047.1 GCA_947630655.1 uncultured Clostridia bacterium
CCATATCCATTCTTCCGACAATGCCGCCGCAGTAATTCTTTTTCGCGGTAATTTCGCCCTCGTTTTCGCAATTGTCAATTATATCCATGACGTTGTAGCTGAAATTTATCGATCTGTCGCCGCTAAGCGTAATATCGTCCTCGGGGTCAAGGTCGAATTCGATAGCCATAGCTCCCGTAATTCCGCCGACATTTACGTCTCCCGCGACTGCTCCCCGATTTATGCAGTCAAAAGCCCTGCCGTGACGGGTATCGGCGTTTTCGCTCTCGGAAATGTCCTCCGAAAAACCGCGCTGCTCCTCGTCGTCGGACAAGAGATCCTTGTAGTTTTCCTTGAATATCCCGAAAATCCGCGATATACAATCGTTTATTTCTTCAATATCGGAAAGCAGAGCGTTGCTTTCATTTTTAGCCTTTTCGGAGAGTCTCGACAGCGAGGAAATCATTCCCTGCATATTTTCGGAAAGCGAGTCCGCGGCGTTTGTAAACGTCTCGTCCAGCGCGGGAAAACGAATTTCGGGCTTCCCCGAAAGCTCGTCTGCAATGTCCTCAAAACTCCCGATTGCAGCCGACAAATTCTCCGACACGGAGGACATAATTTTTGCCGCTTCTTCCGCCTTTGAAGCCGCCGAGGTAAGCGAACCGACGGTTTTCTCCAGCGCGTCTGCCGCCTTGTCGACGTTGTCGCTTGAAAGCTCTATCTCCCCTGCCGCGTCGGCGATATCGTCAATCGCCCCCGACAGCGTTTTCATGGCCGCAGCAAGCCCCGAAGCGTCGATATTGTCGAGGATAACGCGGATATTTTCGTTGATGTCAGCCAGATCCGCAGACATATCCGAAAGCGAATTTAAGATAATATCAAGCTGCTCGCGGGCGGTATTTGCCGCGTTTTCGGGAACGCTTGAACCCGTGACTTTTTGCAGCGCGGAGGACATATCGGAAGCCGCCGCAGAAGCCTTGTCAAGCGCAGTCTGAAGCTTACCTGCGGAGGTCTGAAGCTCTCCGAGAGCCTTACCCATTTCGTCGGGGTCAACCGCCGAATTAAGATGATCCGCCGCCTTCTGAAGGCTGTCAGCTGCCGTTTTAAGCTCGTCTGCGGCAGCGTTCAGCTCGTCACGGTCGGGAACAGCTCCCACAGCCGACGAGAGCTTTGTCGCCGCGCGTCCGAGAGCTGCCGTTGCGGAATTCAGCTCCGACAACGCGCTTTGCATTTCACCGCTGTCAATAGCTGCCGAAATATCGCCCACCGCGCCGCTTACCTCGCCCAGTGCCGAAAGCACGTCGGAAAGGCTGGCGGAAAACGCCGAAACGCTTGTTTTAAGGTTCTGCATATCCGCGCTCGTAAGCCACTCGGACAGCTCCCCGAAAGCGGCGTTCAGGCGTTTTGCAGCCTCGGATATTTCGCGCATTTTATCCGTTATTCTATCAAGAGAAGTTGTCACGTCCGAAAGCGCAGATTTAATCTCCTCGGGGTCGCCCAAGGCGTTTTGGATTTCGGTCATCGCCTCGGACAGCCCGCGCAGAGCCGCCTGAAGCTCGGGCAGGGATTTGTCGATGTCCTTTAACGCCTCGTTTGCAGAATCCACCGCTTCCCCGCCGTATTCGCCCGAATTTTTAAGCTCTTCGAGAGCCTCGGCGCATTTGTCGGAAAATTCCCCGATAAGCTCCGTCGCTTTATCAAGGGCGTTCATCGCCTCGGGCGTTTTGTCAAGCGCGCTGTCAGCCCTCGCCAGAAGCTCGTTTATCCCGTCGGAATAACCCCCGAAAATGTCCTCCGCGCGGTCGGTTATAACGTCTGCATTTTTCTGCGCGGAGCTCAGGTGCGATGTGAGAGTTTGCACCTCGCTGTCGAGCCTGTTGCCGCTTTGCCGCGCGTCATTTACCAGCTTCTCAACGCCGTCGGAGAGGTTATCCATCTCCTTCCCGAGGCTCTGTAATGCGTCCTCGGAAAATTCAATGCTTCGGTAGGGCTCCATTTGCCCCGCAATTCCGCCGACGTCCTTTCTGCCGAAAATTTCACCCGTGTTAGAACAATTTTCCAGCAATCCGCACTGCCGTCCGACAACGCCGCCGATGTTGTAACCCGTGTGCTGATAACCCACCGTTCCCGAATTTTCACAGCGGCGCAAAATGCCCGAAGAATACCCCGCAACGCCGCCTATGTCGGACTTTGAGATGACCGTCTCGACAGACCCGTCCTGAAGCCCGAGGTCGTCGGCGGTAATTTCCGTATCGTAGTAAACGGCGTTTACGTTGCCGCTGTTCGAGCAGTCAATAAGCGTTCCCAAATTCATTCCGACAACGCCGCCCGCGGTGCTTTCAGCGGACACGTTAGCCGCGGATTTGCAGCCGTTTATAAACCCGCTTTCGCCGTTTTTGCCGACAATGCCGCCGACGCTGTCGTTTCCCGAAACCGTTCCGCTAAACTCACAGGAAATTATCGTGCCGAGATTAACCCCGACAATGCCGCCCGCCATATTCGCCGAACCGCTCGGGCAGACGCTTCCCGAAACGCGCAGATTTTTCACGACCGCACCCCGTTCGACGTGTCGGAAAAGACCCGTTTCGGACGCGCTGGTGTGAATATAAAGCCCCGAGACGAGATGCCCGTTTCCGTTGAACGTGCCGCAGAAAATCGGCACTCCGAAAAAGTCCTTGCCGCTTAGATTTATGTCGGCTTGAAGCTCAACGTTCAATTCGCGGCTGTAGGAGTCCAGACTGCACTCCTCTGCAAATTTTATAAATTCGTCCGCGTCGGAAATATTTATTGTGCGTTTCTGCGCGGTTTGGGCAACCGTTTCCGCACGCACAAAATCCCTCGGAAACGCCGTCAAAAGAATTAAACAAGCCGTGAGAGCCGACAATATTTTACAAAAATTCTTCATATCAATCGTCCTCCGTCAAAACCTCTTCGCCGTCCTCGGAGGCTTCGGCAATGGTTTTGTCAATCCGCTCGCGCAAAGCCGCCGCGTCCTCGCTGTCGAGCATCGCGCTCACCTCGCCGTGGATAATTCCGCTTATATCCGCGTCGACAATGCCGCTTACATAGCCGCGAACCCGCCCGTTCAGGTGAATAAGCCCCGAGGTGTGCTGGATACGGTCGATTTTTTTAAGCGTAAACGAGGTCTTTTCAATTATGCTGTCGCCGAGGAGCAAAATCTGCGGCAAAACGCACATTACAAGCACAATTGACACCAGCGTTCCGCGTCCGAGACATTCCCCGACAGCGGAAATCGCAACGTCCGACGACATAAACCCGATAAGCAGTCCCGCCACCGACAAAATCATGCCCGAGGTGATGATAGTCGGGAACGCCTGATTTAGCGTTTCGACAATTGCCTCTTTGGGGGTCATAATCTTCTTAAGCTCGGAATAACGGCTTGAAATCACGATCGCATAGTCGATGTTCGCGCCCATCTGAATGGAGCTTACGATAAGATAGCTCAGGAAAAAGATGTTGGTGTTCTGCACCGCGGGAACGGAGAAGTTTATCCAGATTGCGCCCTCGATTATCGCCATTAAAAGCACGGGCAAACCCGCCGATTTGAACGTGAAAACAAGAATTACCAGCACGAACAGCGCGGACAGTATGCTTATCATAAGATTATCGTCCACAAACGACGTGGAGAGGTCAAAGTCGCTTGTCGAATCGCCCACTAAAAACGAATTGTCCTCGGGGTAATATTTGTACATAATCTCGTGGAACCGAGCGAGCTTTTCAAACGTCTGTTCGCCCTCCATTGGCAGATTTGTCTTTATCAGCAGGCGGGAATATTCGTCGGTTTTAAGCTGAAGCTTGGCGTCGGTAAGCTTTGCGTTCAGCTCGTCAAGCATATCCGTCATCTCGTCGTCAAGCGTGATAACTCCCGCTTCCTTTTGCTCGTAAACATAATCGAACATATCGATAAGCGGAACGCCGTAATCGGAAATATTTCCCATAAGCTTGCCGTAATCGTCCTGCGACACGGCATACGCCGAATACAGCACCGAAATCGCCTCTACGTCCATATCGATAAGCTCCGCGAACTGGCGCGGAGTAAGCGCGTCGGTGAGGTAATACCCGTCCATAGCCTCGGTGTTTGCAAGACCCTGCGTGGAATTTACCGCGGGGTCAGCCGCAAGCTCCATAAGAAGCTTGTGCTCCGACTCGTAATCCCCCGACGGCACAATCATTACCATAAGATTATCCACCGTGAAATTGTCGCGGATCTTCTCCTCGGCAATCTGCGATTCGTTTTTCTTGTAGGTTTTCCCCGAAGCGTAGTCGTAGACATAGTTGCAGTTGTTGGAGAAAATAAACGCCGCCACCAGCACGACAACAAATATCGGCGGGATAACAAAACGCGTTTTAACGTCTATTTTCCCGACAGCGGTTATGTTCGGAACAAAGTTTCTGTGGTGGGTTTTGTCAATCAGCCCCGAAAAGGACATCAACAGTCCCGGCATCAGCGTGAAAACAGACAAAATGCTGAAGAAAATCGCCTTTATAAGAACTACGCCGAGGTCAAGCCCGAGTTTAAACTGCATAAACATCATCGCAACCAGTCCCGAAACCGTTGTAAGGCAGCTTGAAGAAATTTCGGGGATAGCCTTTGAAAGCGCGATAATAACCGCCATTCTCGCGTCGTGAGTCGCGCGCTCTTCGGTGTAGCGGTTGCAGAGAATAATCGCGTAGTCGATAGCGAGCGCGAGCTGCAGCACCACCGCAATGGAATTTGACACGAAGGAAATTTCCCCGAGCAGGAAATTCGTTCCCATATTAAGCAGAGCCGCCATACCGAACGTCATAAGCATTACCGGCACTTCCATATAGGTCTTTGACGTGAAAAGCAGCACCGCAATGACGATTACAATTACGATAACAACAACCAAGCCCATTTCCTGCGCGATAGCGTCCGCCTGATTTGCGCCTACTTCGCTTGAAATATATGTATCATACGGCTCTAACAGCTCTTTTATCTTGTTCATCGCCGTTTTTGCTATGTCGTCCTCGGCTTCGCCCTTAAACGTCACGGAAATCATCGCCGCGCCGTTGTTATAATGCGCGGTTGTCCCGTCGATAACAGCCTCCGAAACGCCGTCGATTTTAAGCATTTGTTCCGCTAAGTTTTCGGCAGTCTCATACGTCACGTTGTCAATCATAACGTTCGCCGAGCCGTAGGTCACAAATTGCTCGTTCATAAGCGTAAGTCCGCGTTTTGTCTCGGTGGAATCGGGCAGATAGGACGTAATGTCGTTGTTTACCTTTGTCCACTGCATGCCGAAAACGCAGAAAACCGCCGCCAGAATAAAGAACAGGAAAAATCCCTTGCGTTTGTCTACAATAAGCGTCGCCGCCTTTGTGACAAAGCTCGGTTTCTCTTTTTCGCCGCTCAAAGTATCTCACCTCTCGTTTAATTTGTGCAGCATATTTAATTGCACACCTGTTACTTTTTTAACACATATATTATATCACATTGCCTTTAGAAAGTCAATCGCATTTTTCCGTATTTGTGCGTATTAAAACGCGTTTTTGCCGTCCGAATTTTGCGTTTCGGGGATTGACAAAACGCGCGGAATGTTGTACAATATACATAGCAGGTTTTTGAGATTGAGTTCAGGATTATATGAAAAAGAGAACGGTGGTTTAAATGAAGATAAAAAATGTTGTTTGCGCGATAATGGCGGCGGTGTGCCTTGCGGGGTGCAATGTGCCGAACAACGAGCAGCAAAACGGCGGCAAAATTGTTGTTACAATGCTGTATACGGGGGATCTGCCGAATTTTGAAAAGCTGGTTGAGGAGACCTACGGCGATATCGACCTTCAAATTGAGCAGAACGCCTCCGGCACTATCGACGGCGAAACCGAACGCCGCCTCCGCAACGGTCACGGGAGCGATATTGTGTCGTCAAACCTTGCGTCGGGCGATGTGCTGAATTATCTCGCGGATTTAAGCGCGGACGAGTATATTTCCGCTTACCAGTCGGGAATTATGCACAAAATCTCCTACAACGGGAAAAACTATTTTATTCCGCTTCCCGCGCAGTATTACGGGTATATTTACAACAAAACGCTTTTGGAGGAAAACGGTCTTTTTGCTCCGACAACTCAAGGTGAGCTTTTCGAGGTGCTTTCAAAGGCTCACGAAAAGCATATCGGAACAGACGAAAACGGCTCTGTAATCGCGACGGACGGCACGCCCGCCGCAACGGCTGTTTTTGCCATAGCGACGCAGATACCCGATTTTTTCGGGCTGTCGGAGGGGATAAAGTGGCTGGACGATATGAAAAACGGCAAGGCGACCTTTAAAGGCAAGCTTGAACCCTGCCTTGATATGCCGCTGGAGCTTATCGATAAGGAATATATGAACAAGCAATCGTTCAGGGCGGTTACAAACGCAGTGCCTATTCTTGAAAAAATGCGCGGCGGGAAGCTGCTTATGGCGTTTGACAACGTAAATATGCTTGATAATATCCGCCGCGACAGCGAATACGAATTCGATATGCTGCCTGTTTTAAGCGGCAAGGGCAACCCCGCGTGGACGGTTTCCACGCCGACGGCTTTTCTGGGGTTAAATAAAACGCTTACGGAAAAGGGCAATGAAGAAAAGCTTTCCGCCTGCCGAAAAATACTCTCGCTTATGTCCACGCCCGAGGGGCAGGACGCGTTTATGCTTGACAACGGCGCGGCTTATTCGTATCTGGTGGATTATATTCCCTCGGGGGATCTGGTTCCCGAGGGAATAAAGGACTGCATCGAAAACGGCTACAACTACAATATATCGATGTCGAACGATTTTATGCTTTATTTCGGGGATCGCCTGAACGCCGTGCTTTGCGGACAAAAGGACATTGACAAGGCTTTTTCCGAGATTGACGGCTATATGCAAAACGGCGATACAAAGCCCGTCATGCTTATCGGGACGATAAATAACGATATGATAGTCGAAAATTACAACGTCCGTCTTATGGAAACGGAAATCGGAAATCTTATCTCCGACGCGGTGAGAGAAGTCACCGAAGCCGATTTTGCCGTAGTAAACGGCGGTTCGATACGGGGAAGCCTTTACAAGGGCGATGTGTACAACTACGACCTTGAATACGTCTGCCCGTACCCGAACGAAATAATCGTGCTGGAGGTAAACGCCGAGGTTATAAGGAAAATGCTGGAAAACAGCCTTTCGGCTATGACGAGGGCAGAGATCCCGGGCGGCAGATTTTTAAACGTTTCGGGACTCCGATACTCCTTCACGCCGCCTGCGGAGGACGTTCCCGCAAAGCTTGTTAATGTCACTCTCGCGGACGGCTCGCCGCTCGATGAAAACGCGGTTTACACTATCGCGGTGACGGATTATATGGCGGGAAAAAGCGGATATTCCGACAACAACGGCGACGGCTTCACAATGCTGAACGTGTACAGCGACGATACCGAAAAGCCCTCGGATGTAAAGCTTGTGCGGGAAACGGGTCACACCATGCAAAGCGTTCTTGAACAGTATATCCGCAGTCACAACAACGAGGAAATTTCGTCCCAAATCGAAGGAAGGATCACATCGGTGAACGAAAATGAGTGAAACCGAAAAAAAGAAGAATACACACCTGCGGGTTTACGCAGTGCTGGTTCTGGCGATTGTGCTTGTAAGCCTTTTGGTAATATGGCTTATCGCGGCAGCCTCAGATCTGACGTCTGATTTCACGAAAAATATGAACACCATTTACCTGCGCGAGATGACGAATTTAACGCAGGCGAATTTCAAGTCGGGTCTTTCCATGCGGTACAGCGGGCTGAAATCCATTGCCGAGAGCGTAAACCCCGAGGATACGCAAAATGAGCAGTCGCTTGAACGGTTTATTGCCAGAGCGCAGCAGGATAACGATTTCGAGTTTCTGGCGTTTATCGACAAGGACGGGTTTTATTACAGCGAGGACGGAAAACGCCCCGCCGCTTCAAAGCTCAGCTTCCTTGCGGATTTGCTTTCGGGCAAGGACAGGCTTATTTCCTATAACGAGACGTTTCTCGACGATAATATGATAGTTCTCGGCACGCAAATTTCTCCCATTCATTACAACGGCGCGGAGCTTACCGCGATGATTGCGGGGTTTACGGCGGATTCTATAGGTCAGCATCTGTTTCTGCGAAGCGAGGACGGCGAGACAAACGCCTCCATTGTCACCTCCGACGGCAGCTTTATCGTGTACAACACGTTTTTCTCGGAGCTTCCGACGGGCAGCAATATAATCTCCAAATTCAAGGAATACGCCGAGTTTGACAAGGGCTTTTCGGTGGAGCAGATTGAAAGCGATTTCAAAAGCGGAAATTCGGGCATGGTGATTTTCAAGGCTGTCGGAATACATATGTGTATGTATTACGCGCCGATTGAAGATACAAACTGGTATATGCTTATGGAGGTGCCCTACGAGGTCGTTGACGAAATGACCGAGAACCTAAGCCGCCGTCTTAACAGGAACGCAATAACCATGATGGCGACGGTTATGGCGTTGATTTTGGCTATTTTTGTAATTTATCTCGTCAATTTGAAAAATCACTCAAAACAGCTTGAAGCCGCGCGCGAATCCGCCGAAAAGGCGCAAAAAGCCGCCGAGCAGGCAAGCCTTGCGAAAAGCGAGTTTCTAAGCCGTATGAGCCACGAAATCCGCACGCCGATGAACGGCATTATCGGCATGACGGAAATTGCCCGCAGAAATTCCTCCGATCCCGAAAGGGTGGACGACTGCCTTAAAAAGGTTTCGATGTCGTCGAAGCATCTGATGTCGCTGATAAACGACGTGCTGGATATGTCCAAAATCGAAAGCGGGAAAATTCAGCTTAAAAACGAGCTGTTCGATTTGCGGCTGTTTTTGGAGAATATAGAAAATATTTACAGTGTTCTTGCGGAGGAAAAGGAGATTGATTTTGAAATCGCCCTGTTCGGGCAAATTGACCAGCTTGTCGGAGGAGATTCTCTGAGGCTAAATCAAATTCTCACAAATCTGCTGTCCAACGCGTTTAAATTCACGCCAAAGGGCGGGAAAATCACCCTTAAGGTATGCGAGCTGAAGCACGAGGAAAACACCGTGCTGCTGCGGTTTGCGGTTAAGGATACCGGTATCGGCATTAAAGAAGAAAATCTCGGGAAAATATTCGAGGCTTTCGAGCAGGAAAACAGCGAGATTACTCACAAATTCGGCGGAACGGGTCTGGGGCTGTCGATTGTCCGCAGATTTTCCGAGCTTATGGGCGGGAGCGTCACGGCTCACAGCAAATACGGCGAGGGTTCGGAGTTTGTGGTGGAGCTGCCGTTTGCGGTTACCGAAAATTCGAGAATGATAGACTGGAACGGCGAGAGATCTTCGGAAAAGGGAGCTTGCGACAACACATCTTACGATTTCAACGGAAAACACATTCTGCTTGCCGAGGACAACGAGCTGAACCGCGAGATTGCCGTAGAATTGCTCGGCTCTGTGACGGGAGCGATAATCGACGAGGCGGAGGACGGCGAAAAGGCTGTAGAGGCTTTTGAAAAGAGCGACGTCGGCTTTTACGATTTGATTTTAATGGATATTCAGATGCCGCGTATGAACGGCTTTGAGGCGACAATGAAAATCCGCTCTCTGGAACGTCCCGACGCGCAAACCGTGCCGATTTTCGCGATGACCGCGAACGCATTTGCCGAGGACGCCCAAAAGAGCCGCGAGGCGGGCATGAACGCGCATTTGTCAAAGCCGTTGGAGATTTCCGCGGTGCTTGCGGCGATGAATGAAATATTAAAGCAGTAAACAGTATAAAGTATAAAGTAAACAGCAAAAAAGGTCGCCGAAAAACCGTTTCGGCGACCCTTATTCTTTATGACAATCCAATTTATCCGCGAAGCGGATACCGACTACTGTACACTGTACACTGTAAACTGCCAAATCATCCTTTAGATTCCGACAGCTCTACGGTAATATCAACGCTGCGGCGGCGGTTGAAGCCGTCATAGCGCGTAACGGTGACCTTTACGGTGTCGCCGGGCTTTTTCTTTGTGAAAACCTCCATAACGTTCTCATCAAAGACCGACACGCCGTCGATTTCGGTTATCGTATCGCCCACGACAAGTCCGCTTTGCGCTACGGGCATATCGCTGTTTATTTCGGTAACTGTCCAGCCCGCGTCTCTGCCCGTGTATGACGCAATTTCTTCAGAAACGGGAGTATAGGTTATTCCGAGGACTGCGCGTCCCGAAACATAGCCTTTGGAAATAAGGTCGTCGATAACGTCCTTTGCCTCGTTAATCGTAATCGCAAAGCCAAGGCTCTCGGCATACCCCTGCACATATTTCTCGTTTACAACTCCGACCACCTCGCCGTAACCGTTAAACAGCGCGCCGCCCGAGTTTCCGCTGTTTATAGCGGCGTCGGTCTGAATGGAGGAAAGCCCTCTCACGCTGTCGGAAATCTGGCGGTTAAGTCCCGAAACTATCCCCTTTGAAACGGAAGTTTCCAGTCCCAGCGGATTTCCTATCGCGATAACGTCGTCGCCTAAGCGCAGCTCGTCGGAGTCGCCCAGAGCCGCCGCGTGAAGCCCTGTTGCATTTATCTTGAGAACCGCAAGGTCGGTGTCCTCGTCCGTTCCGCAAAGCGTCGCGTCATAGGTTTTCGACTCGGAAACGCCCGATTTTGCGTCGGTGCTGTTTACCTTTACGGTAAAGCTGTCGCAGTCCTCAACAACGTGGTTATTCGTGACAATATAGCCGTCTTTGGAGATGATAATTCCGCTTGCCGAGCCGTAAAGCGTTTTTTTGCCGCGGTAGTCCACAAACACCTCGATGTACACGATGCTGTCCTGAACCGCAGACACCAGATCGCGGGTATATTTATAAGTACCGTCGGAGTTAAACTCCACATTTTCCGTCGCGGTATGAACGGGCGTTGAAACGTCCTTCTGAATTTCGTTCAGCACCGTCGAACCCGAGCTTGTGGAAGACCCCGAATTATCGCTTGCGGAATTGCCGCTTTCGGCAGAGCTTACAGAGGTCTCGGCGGTGTTTCTCCCCGCAAGATACGCTCCGCCGAAGCCTGCGCCGCCGCCCAGCACGATTACCGCCGCCAGCATTCCCGCCACAGCCGCTCCCGCGCCGTGACGCTTTTTATTAGGACGCTTTTTTTCGGCGGGCACGGGCGTTACCTGCTCGTCAAGGCTTATCTCACCGAGTTTTTCGGTTTCATGTTTGTCAAATTCATTGTAATCCATAATTATTCCTCCCAATGACATTATGTCAAATATCTTGCTGCTATGATTAGATTATAAACCGAGAATGTGTTCGGCGTGTGAAATTATTTTGAATAACAAATTAAAATAACGTAAACATTGCTTAAAAATTGCCAAAATTTACCAAATTACCCGTTCTTAACCGCCTTATCCACCGCCAGCGCGAGCGCGCATTCGAGCCTTTTTCTCTGAAGCTCGCAGGACAGCTCGTGCGGTTTGCGGCAGTCGCCCTCGTAGATAAAGCTGTTCGCGTTGCACCCGCCCGAGCAGTAGAATTTCGCCCAGCAGCCGCTGCACCCCTGTTTTGAGTAGAGATGCGTTTTCGCGAAGTAGGTCTTAATCTCGTCGTTAAACGTCCCGTCATTAAGGTTGCCCATTTTCCACTCGTCTATTCCCACAAACTGGTGACACGGGAAAATATTA
>CANRIQ010000048.1 GCA_947630655.1 uncultured Clostridia bacterium
AAGCCACAGCTCTCCGCCGTCCTTTGTCTTGCAGGAGAAGGAATATTTAAGGTGCTTCCCCGTCGTGAGGGAACGGGAAATTTTCCGGCGGATAATCTCCACATCCTCGTCGGAAATGCCGACGGAGGGGTTTTCGCCTATCTCGTTCATGCAGCTTTCATAATCGGGATAGCCGAGCAGCTCCGCAAGCCCTAAGCTTGCAAAAAGGGTTTTCATTTTGCCGTATTCATCGCGCTCGGCATAGGCAATTCCTCCCGGAGCGTTGTCAAGCAACGCCTCAAGATGGCTTTCATTCGTGCGGAGACGTTTTCCGACCTCGTTTGCGCGAAGCTCCTGACGCTTTTCCGCGTTAATGTCAAGAAATACGCAGTAAATCTCGCGTTTTCCGCCGCTTTCGCCGATAACGCCCGCAATAAGCCTTACCCACTGGCAGGAGTCGGGAATCGACGTGTCGCCTATGCCGAAAATTGCGGAAAAATGCGCAGAATTCGCCGACTCGCGGATAAGATTTTCAAGCCACGCGGGACGGTCCTTCTCGGAAAACTGCCCGTTAAACTCGTCGGAGGTCATATTGAACAGCGCAAGCAGTTCGTTGTTGAAAAACGTGCAATAGGCATTGCTGCCGTCGGTTTTGATTATCGCAATACCGCCGGGGATATTGTCCATAAGTGCGGACAAATGCCGCTCGCTTTCAAGCTGTTTTTTCATGCTGTCGCGCTCGGAGCGGATTTTGTCAAGTTCGCACAGGCGCAAAACGCTCTTTATGCGGTGCTTCAACGTCCCCGTTTCCTCGCCGCGCGCAACATAATCCACCGCGCCAAGCTCCAGAACGCGCATACGCGTTTCGGGGTCGTTGTCGGAGGTCACCGCGATTACGGGAAGCCCGCGCAGCGCAGGGTCGGCGTTTATCCGCTCGAGCAGCTCGCAACCGTCCATTTCGGGCATAATTATATCAAGAAGAACCACGTCCACAGCACTGCCCCCGCGAAGCAGGCGCAAAGCCTCGTCTCCGCTTTCGGCGGACACGACGTTATAGCTGTCGGAAAGCATTTCCGTGAGAATTTCTATATTTTGCTTTATGTCATCAACTATCAGAACGGTTACGGTTTTGTTGTCCATAAAAGCAACCCTCCACAATACATAATAAACTATTTTAATTTTACCATATTGTAAGAAAAATGTCAAGTTTTATATTTGATTTTTGTGCATAATAGCCAAACATTTTTGTAACTAAATTTTCTTAAAAATTTCAAAAAATATTATATAATTAAATTGTAATATGCGAAGATTTTTAACGTCATTATAGTTGAAGGGAAAAATTAAAGGGAAGTGATGGGATTGACCGACAGCGAGATTATTTCAATGCTCTGGGAAAGAGACGAAAAGGCTCTCGCGGCGTTAAGCGAAAAATACGGGGGTTACTGCTCGGCTATCGCAGAAAACATTCTCGAAAACCGCGAGGACGCCGAGGAATGCGTAAACGACGCCTATCTCAGGGTGTGGGAGAAAATCCCGCCAGAAAAGCCGAAGATCCTTTCCGCGTTTATTGCGAAAATCGCGCGGAACGCCGCTATTGACCGATACCGCGCAGCTCACGCTCAAAAACGCGGGTGCGGCAACGCGGAGCTTATTTTCGACGAGCTTGACGGGGTGATTTCCGGCGTACATAACGCGGAGGATTTTGCTGCGAGGCGCGAGATGATAAACACGATAAACCGCTTTTTAAAGCGGCTGCCTGCGAAAAAACGGACGGCGTTTGTGTTAAGATACTGCTGCTGCGAGAGCGTTCAATCCATATCGCGGCGGCTCGGAATGAATGAAAACAGCGTTTCGGTTATGCTTTCGAGGACTCGAAACGCTTTGCATGAGCAATTCAAAAGGGAGGGCTATAATTTATGAAAAACACGCTATTTGACTTACTTGGAGAAATTGACGACAAATTCTACGAAGAAGCTCTTTGGGAAAACGACCCCGGAGCTAAACTCCGCCCCGAAAAGAAAAAGCCCGTTTTAAGAGTGCCGTTTATCGCGGCGGGAGCGGCTGCCGCGGCGGCTTTGGTTATAATGCTGGCGTACAAGCTGCCGATTTCCGAAAAACCGAACGTTTCGGGAGCGGCGAATTCAAACAGCATATCCGAGGGCTCGAGCAGCCTCGGTCCGGGCGCGGAATATATCGGAATTCTTGCAAGCGATATTGAGGAATGCAAGAAAATCCTTGCCGAAAACGCTCCCGGCGCGGATATTACGGAAAGCCGTATTATGGATATAAACCTCGACGGCAAGGACGAGATTGTCGTTCTCACAAACGGCGGCTACGGGATTTCGGTTTTCTCCAAAAACGAGGACGGAATTTCGCAGACGGGGCATTTCGCGCAGGGCGCGGCGGCGGAGGGTCCTGCGTCGCTTGATATGCTTTACAAATTCGACAAAAACGGCGAAAAATACTGGTATTACTGCGCAAGTTACAACAACGGCGTGTTTTACGGCACATATATTCTCGGCGCGGTGAAGTTTGACGGGGAGGAATATTTTACCGAAAATCTGCTTTCGTTCGGGACGCTGTATTACTCCGACCTTGAAGAACCCGTAAAGCAGAAATTCTACCGCAAGGGCTGGGACAAAACCGACATCGGGCTTGACGGCGAACACAAAAACGACATTCCGCGCGAGGAATTCAAGGCGTTGTGGGAGCAGTACGACGCTGCGCCCGATTTTGAGGAGCTTGACCTATATGGCGGGGAGGTTATCAAGGAATACGACTTTGGAGACGGGATAACGGGCAAGCTTGTCGGTACTGGCAAAATCGCGGACAGCAGTCTGCTTCTGGGAGAAACGTATTATTTGGGCTGCAAGGCTGTTATCGACTTTAACGGGACAACTCTCGAAACGGGTCTTACTGCGCCGTCCGTTGAACTGAGTGCGCCGTCGCATTTCACGTTTAAAGATATTCCGAACTACAATCTGCGGCTTATAAAGCTTGCGGACGGCTATATTCTGGCGTTTTCGTACAAACCGGAAGCAACGCCCGAGGAAACGACGTTTTTCGCGGTATTTGACGTTGACGGAACGCCGACAATGTTCGACTCAAAGCTTTACGGGCAGGTTTTAAACGAAATTAACGTTCTCTCGTATTTTTCGGGAGAAGGAGCGGATATCGGAATTTCGTTCGGGGTGTTCCTGTCCGACAATTTAAGCGTAAACGGAAATACGATTTCCGACAACGAAAAAGGCGTTTACTACACCTTCGATTTCGACAACATCAGAACGGCAATGTACGCTCCCGATAACTACAGCTTCGGGTACGACTTTACGACAACCAAAGACGGAACGGCTTTTGAGGACGAACAGCCCTGAAAGCAAAAAATGCACAACAAAACGCGCCGAATGCCCGGCGCGTTTTTCATATAATTGCAAATTAGTGTTTATTACTCCTCGGACTCGGAGGGCTTGGACTCGGAAAGAGCCCTGATAGAAAGGCTTACGCGGTTCTTTTCCTCGTCGATGTCGATAATCTTGACCTCGACCTCCTGACCAACCTTCAAAACGGTGTTGATGTCCGCAACTCTCTCAGCGGAAATCTGACTTATGTGAATAAGTCCGTCAACACCCGGAATTATCTGCGCAAACGCGCCGAATTCCGTAATCGACACTATCGTCGCCTTGATAACATCGCCCACGGCATAATCCGCGGTAAACTTCGTCCAGGGGTTATCCTCGGGATCCTTCGCGGTGAGGGAAACTCTCTTCTTCTCGGGATCAAAGCTCTTTACAACGACATTTATCTTATCGCCGATTTTAACAATGTCCTTCGGATGACCAACTCTGTTCCAGGTAAGATCAGCCGTGTGAACAAGACCGTCAATCGGACCGATGTCGACAAAAACGCCGTAATTCTCGATAGAACGAACCTCGCCCTCGAACTTCTGACCAACCTCGATGGTCTCCCAGAACTTTGCGCGCTCGGCGTCGCGCTGCTCGCGGTTTGCCTGTCTTATAGAGCCCACAACCCTGCCGCCGCGCTCGTTTGAAACCTCGATAATCTTGAACTTAACGCTCTTGCCCTTAAGATCGTCAAGCTTGCCGCCGCGCGGAACACCTGTGTGAGACGCGGGAATAAACACGCGCGTATTCTCGTAAATCACGATAACGCCGCCCTTTACAACCTGCGCCACATTGCCTTCGATGGTCTCGCCCGACTCCTTGACAGCCTCCAGCTTTTCAAGCCCCAGAGCCGCGTCAACGCGCTTTTTGGAAAGAGCCGCCGTGCCGACGGAATCATCTACCTTGATAACAACCGCGTCAATAACGTCGCCGGGCTTTACAATGTCCTCAACCTCGGCGTTGGGATCGTTGGAAAGCTCTTCACGGGTTATGTACCCCGTCTGCTTCGCGCCAACTTCAACGACCGCTTCTTTTTTAGAAACGCTTACAACAGTAGCCTTAACTCTTTTGCCGGTATATAATCTGTTAAAAGACTGATCCTGCTCGAGCAGCGAAGCAAAGTCCTCCTCATTTTCATTATTGTTGATAATCTCTTTGTTCATCTTTTCATGAACCTCCTTAATGGTATCGGCGGGAGTGGACGCCCCTGCCGTTATTCCGATAATACTATCGGAGCGCAGACCCTTCAGAGCCTGCATAGGAAGCTCCGCGGCGCAGCTTACGAATACCGTCTTGCAGTACTGCCCGCAAATTTCCGCCAGCTTCCTTGTGTTCGAGCTGCTTCTGCCTCCGACAACTATCATCAGCGCAGCCCTCCGTGCAAGCCCCCGGGCACTTTCCTGCCGCTTTGCGGTGGCGTCGCACACTGTATCAAATATTTCAACGCAGCCGTATCTTTCGCGGACCTGTTCCGACAAATCCGCAAACCTGCTGCGGTCGAAGGTGGTTTGAGAAACCACGGCGACTTTATCCGCAGAACCTATCTCGCCGCTTTCAAAAAGGCTCTCAAGCTCGGCCTTATCCTTGCAGGAAAAAGCCCTGCACGCGGCATGTCCCACAATCCCCTTGACCTCGGGATGCCCGCCGTCGCCGATTACTATAAGCTTCGCGCTTTCGGGAAGAGAACCCGCAATATCGTGAATTTTCTTTACAAACGGGCAAGTCGCGTCAATCACCGCGCGGCACTCCTTCCGCGCCTGTTCCTCGACCTTTCGCGGAACGCCGTGCGATCTTAGCACAACAGACCTCCCGCGGCACATCGACAGATCGTCCACCGCGTGAACGCCCTTTTTATCCAGCCTATCCACAACAATTTCATTATGAATAAGCTCGCCCAGCGTGTAAACCTCGCCGTATTCCCGTGCGGCGTCCAGAGCCAGGCTTATTGCCCGCCTTACTCCGAAGCAAAAACCCGCGTTTTCGGCAACCTCTATCTTCATATTATCATATTATCGAAAAAATCAATCAAGCTCGGGAGCGCATTCCTTAAGCTTTGCAATCTCCCCCATAATAAGCTCGCTTACGCCGCGAATTTGACGCTTGTCTTCAATATCAATATTGAATTTCTCGGCGGGAATAGCTTCCCCGACCGAAACCAACGCCCTGCGCCTCAAAAAACGCTTTTTCCCGTACTTCACAAACACGGGAACCACCGGCACGCCCGCCCGAGCCGCAATAAGCGTAACCCCGCTTTTGGGCTTTCCGAGCTCGCCGTCCTTAGAACGCGTCCCCTCCGGGAAAATCACGAACACCCTGCCCTGCTTCAGGCTGTCAAGCGCGCTGTCAATAGCCGCGCGGTCCTTCGAACCGCGTTTTACGGGGAAAGCCCCCAGCTTCTTTATCAGCCACGTGAACACGGGATTTATGTGAAAAAGTTCCTCTTTCGCCATAAAAGTGTACTTGCCCTTGAAAACAACCCCCACCATGGGCGGATCGTTGTTGGAAACGTGATTTGACGCAATGATATAAGAGCCCTTTTGTTTGGGAATATTCTCCCTGCCCAAAACGATTATCTTAAAATAAATGTGAAAAGCCAAAGACACCAGTTCGCGCGCGAGGGCATAGAACATTATCCGCGCTCCTTTGACAATTTATTGTGAACAGCGTTTTCGATTATCCCGCACACCAGCCCTATCGCCTGCTCTAAATCAAGCCCGGACGTATCAACCGGAACCGCGCCGTCCGCCATTTTCAGAGGAGCAATTTGCCTGTGGGAATCATCATAATCGCGCTTTTGCATATCCGCAAGAACGTCCTCGTACCTCGCCTCAACGCCCTTCCCCGCAAGCTCTTCGCAGCGGCGTTTTGCGCGCACCTCGGGACTTGCCGTGAGGAAAATTTTAACATCGGCGTTCGGCAAAACAACCGTCCCGATGTCCCTGCCGTCCATGATAACATCGTTTTCTTCGGCAATCCTCCGCTGGATACCCAGCAAAGCCGCCCGAACCTCGGGAACAGCCGACACCGCGCTTGCCGCCATGGACACCTCGGGGCTTCGTATCTCCCCGGAAACGTCCTCTCCGTTCAGATAAACGCGCTGCACCCCGTCGACAAGCCGGATTGCCACCGAAATCTCCGCAACGCGCGCGGCAATATTCGCCGTGCTTTCAACGCCGCCATTCCTCAGGCAATACAGCCCGACCGCCCTGTAAAGCGCGCCCGTATCGCAATAGACAAACCCGAGCCGTTTTGCGCAAGCCCTTGCGACAGTGCTTTTGCCCGCGCCCGCGGGACCGTCAATCGCGGCGGAAACCGTCTTTTCAGATGCCAAAAAACTCACTCCGAACAGGGAAATTTCTCAAAAAAGATACAATTATCCCAATTTATCAATCACTTTATTATACCATACCTAAACCAAAATTGCAAGGGGGTTTTTGAAAATTTTCAGATACTTTTCACGAAATCCGCCGCGGACAACCCCGCAAGTCTGCCAGTGGAAAACGCTATTTGCAGATTAAAGCCGCCCGTGTACGCGTCGACGTCGATTATCTCCCCCGCGAAAAACAGCCCTCCGCACAGCGCGCTTTGCATGGTTTTCGGGGAAATTTCCTTTACCGATACGCCGCCGCGCGTTACGACCGCCTCGTCTATCGGGCGGAAATCCTTGATGGTGAGTGTGAAATTTTTCAGCGTTTTAACCAAATTTTTGCGTTCAATTTTAGTTATTTCAGAGATTTTTTTGTTATAGGGAATATTAACAATCTCCGCGAACGGTTCGCAAAGCTCCGCGGGGAGCAGTTTTCTTAAACTTTCGGCGAACGTTTTGCCGCGAAGCTCCCCGAAATCTCGCAGAATACGCGCGTCAAGGCGTTCCTCGGACAGAGCGGGTTTGAGGTCGATTTTCAGGGAATAACGGTGTTTTTGGGGTTCAAAAATGTGCGCCGAAGCACTGAGCGTTACCGCGCCGCCAACGCCGTCTTGCGTGAACGAAAGCTCCCCGAAATCCTCGAAAACGGGCTTTTCCTCGCAAAGGAGCGTCACCGCAACGTTTTTCAGCGTAAGCCCCGCCGCCCTGCAAGCCGTTTTTTCTTCTGTCACCAGCGGGCACAGCGACGGCACGGGCGGCACCACCGTATGCCCCGCCTGCCGCGCAAGCCGATAACCCGACCCGTCCGAGCCCGTTTTCGGGTAGGACGCGCCGCCCGCGGCGATAATCACCGCTTTGGAGAGAATTTGCCCGTTTTGGGTGTTCACTCCGCGGCAAATCCCGTTTTCAACAACAAGCGAACGGACGTTTTCCTTCGCAACCTGTGCGCCCGCCGCCCGCATTCCGCGCTCCAGAGCCGAAACAACGTCCCCTGCCTTGTCCGACACGGGAAACACGCGCCGCCCGCGCTCGGTTTTAAGCGGGACTCCGAGCCGCTCGAAAAGCTCCATAGTATCACTCGGGGAAAAGGCTGAGAGCGCGCTGTAGAGAAATCTGCCGTTATTCGGGACGTTCTCCATAAACGTCGGAATATCGCAATTATTTGTGAGATTGCACCTGCCCTTGCCCGTAATGGACAGCTTTCGACCGAGCGCGGCGTTTTTCTCGGCGACAAGCACCCGCGCGCCCCTTTCTGCGGCAAAAAGCGCGGCGGTCATCCCCGCTGCGCCGCCGCCGACCACCACTATATCATACATCTTTTTTATAAACGCCTTTGCTGTCCCAAAGCTGTTCCAGCTTCTGGAACGTCTGTTCAACACGGCAGCGGTTTGCGGAGGAAACCATGGCGATAAGCGCGTTTATAAGGCTCATCGGAGCTACTAAGCTGTCCACAAACGACACCATATCCGAATACGCAAACAGCGAGGTGTGCGCAAACTGCGTAAGCGGAGAGCTTTCACTGTCGGTAATCGCGATTATATGCGCGCCCGAATCGTGCGCGAAGCGGCAAGCCTCTATAGTGCTTGCGGCATACCTCGGGAAGCTCATCGCGATAAGCAGATCGCCCTCGCCGATGTGTATCATCTGCTGGTATATTTCAGCCGTTCCGACTGCACCGACAAGGGTTGCCTTATCGAAAATCATTCTGAGGTAATAATGCATAAAGCTTGCAAGAAGCCCCGAGCTCATCGCGCCCTGAATGTAAATGCGCTTTGCCGCGAGAATTGTGGACACAGCGTCCTCGAATTTCTCGTTATTTACGCTTTCAAGCGTCCGGCGGATTTTGTCTATATCCTGATTTAAAACTGCCGCAACGGGGTTTTCATCGCCTATCCTGCTGCGGGAAACATCCATTCTCTGAAGCGAGGTGAGGCGGTTTTTGATATGGCTCTGAAGCGAACGCTGAAGCTGGGGATAGCCTTCAAAGCCCATTTCTATCGCAAATCTCACGACGGTGGACTCGCTGACGTTTACGGCGTTCCCGAGCTTTAAAGCAGTCATATACGCCGCCTTTTCATAGTGTGCGAGAATATAGTTTGCAATAAGCCGCTGACTTTTTGAAAACTGCGGCAGCTTTTCTTCTATGGCTTTAAGCAGATCTTCACTCATTTTTTGAAACCTCTTTCCGAAAAAATTTCCCCGTTCCCTTAATATCTATCCTTATGATACTACTTTATCGCAGATTTTGCAAGTGTTTTTGCAGAAAATTTTTTTTATTCCTGCAAAATTTGTGCAGTTTTGTGCAGTTGGCGGGGTGATAACATAAGCTCAAGGGGAAGGAAACCGACCCTTAATACGCGGGTAGGGCGCACCCGAACGCCCTGCCCGAAGGAAAGGAGGAGTAACTTTGGAAATCGGAAATTTGCTTTTAGGAAGGGCAGGGCAGGACAAATTCACCGCGCTTTCGGCGTTCTATTCGGGCAATCTGGTTCGGTGGAACGACATCTACAACGGCGGCGGCGACTGGCGGTACACCCGAAAAGGGGGACTGAACGGCGGCATGCGGAAGGTGGCGTCGCTCGGAGCGGCAAAGGCTGTCTGCGCGGAGCTTTCAAGGCTGTGCTTTTCCGAGGGGACAAAGCCCGTGTGCGCGGACAAGGAAACCGAGAGCTTTCTTGAACGGACGCTTAACGAAAACGGCTTTTACGACAGATTTCCCGCGTTTCTTGAAAAGGTGTTCGCGCTGGGCGGCGGAGTTATAAAGGTCTATCTCGACCGGGGCGTAAAGCTTGATTTTATCACCGCCGACCGCTTTGTGCCTACCAAATGGGACAGCCGCGGAATAAGCGGCGGAGCGTTCGCCTCGAATGTTACCGTGAACGGGAAAAATTACCTGCTTGCGGAAACCGAGGAGCTTACCGACGAGGGACTGGTGACGACCAACAAGCTTTTCCGCGAGAACGGAGGGGAGCTGCCGCTTAATACGGCGTTCCCGAAAATGACCGAAAAAAGCGTTATAAAGGGGCTGAAAAAGCCGCTGTTTGTGTATTTCGGGGCGGTCACGGGAGCACTTGCGCAATGCGAGCCGCTTGGAGCGTCGGTGTTCGCGGGGGCGGTGGATACGCTTAAAAGTCTCGATATTGTGTTCGACAGCCTTTCGAGAGAGTTTATTCTCGGGAAAAAGCGCATAATCGTGCCGAGCTACGCTATACGCGGAGAATACGGCGCGGACGGCGAGGTTAAACGCTATTTCGACGCAAACGACGAGGTTTTTGAGGCGTTTTCGGCGTCGGACGGCGATGACCTGAAAATCATCGACAACACCGACAAGCTGCGCGTGTCGGAACATACCGAGGCACTGGACAAGCTGCTGGACCTTTTGTGCATGCAGACGGGGCTGTCGGAGGGTGCGCTGTCGTTTAAGAGCGGAACTATAAGAACCGCTACGGAGGTCGTCAGCAAAAACAGCAGAACCTACCGCACCGCGGGCGTTTACCGGAAGATGATTGCAAACCGCTTTGCAAATGTGGCGGAGAACATCTGCCTGCTCGGGAAAATGGCGGGAGAGCTTTCGGCGGGCGCGTCAAGCAAGGCAACATTGCGCTTTGCGGACGGCGTTTGCGAGGACGAGAACGCGAAAACCGAACGCGCGCTGAAGCTGTATTCGGGAGGGCTTATCTCCAAAACGAGGGCTCTTTCGGAAATTTACGGAGTGTCTCTTGACGAGGCAAAGGCTATGGAAAAGGAGGACTTTACTAATGGACAATGAGGAAACCGTTCGGGAGGAAATTACCGGCGGCGTTGAAGAAGCGGCTGCCGACGAAAAGAAGGCTGCCGACGAGGAAGCGTATAAGACCGAGATTGAGGCTCTTAAAAAGGAGCTTGCGGCGGCGCAGATACGCACCGAGTTACTTCTGGCGGGCGTTTTGCGCGAAAAGCTGGACGAGGGTGCGGCTCTTGCCGAGGGGCTTTGTGCGGCGGGAAAAACGCCCATTGAGGCGGCGATTGAAACAGCCGAAAATTACCCGCATCTTAAGGCGGTAAAGCAGGAAATCCCGCAATTTGCAGCGGGCGGCTCGGGCGCGCTTGACGGGTTCGCGGCGATAAGGAGAATTTTCGCGGGGAGATAAAGGTTACTCACGGCAGGAAAATCCCGCAGGCTCACAACATGGAGAGTTTTCATGGGACGGAAGCTCTGCGGGGAACTTGCCTGACGGGGGCTGACAAACTTGCAGGGCGGCTGT
Source organism: uncultured Clostridia bacterium (assembly GCA_947630655.1). Classification (GTDB taxonomy): domain Bacteria; phylum Bacillota; class Clostridia; order Oscillospirales; family Ruminococcaceae; genus CAG-115. The sequence goes on from CANRIQ010000048.1 coordinate 10,992, forward strand.
TCACGGCGGGAAAAATCCGCAGGCTCACAACATGGAGTATTTTCATGGGGTGGAAGCTCTGCGGGGAATTTGAAAACACAAGCCGCAAATTGGCAGCTCTGCGGTGGATAGCCGACGGGCGGCAAAGCATGCAGGAAAACCACGAAATAGCAGCCCTAAAAGGGTTACTGAGCGGGGTATTTGCGGACAACGCGGGAAAACTCGCGGGGCGACTGCTTACGGCAGGAAAAATCCGCAGGCTCACAACATGGAAGAGTTTCATGGAGCGGAAGCTTTGCGGGGAATTTGAAAACACAAGCCGCAAATTGGCAGCTCTGCGGTGGATAGCCGACGGGCAGCAAAGCATACAAGGAAACCGCGAAATAGCAGCCCCTAAAAAGGATATTGCGCGGGGTATTTGCGGACAACGCGGGAAAACCCGCAGGGCGGCTGTTCGCGGCGGGAAAAATCCGCAGGCTCACAACATGGAGGATTTTCATGGGGCGGAAGCTCTGCGGGGAACTTGCCTGACGGGGCTGACAAACTTGCGGGGCGGCTG
>CANRIQ010000049.1 GCA_947630655.1 uncultured Clostridia bacterium
AAAGTTTCAGATAAAAATTGCAATATTTATAAGCAAGGCAAGAATTGGTACTGTGAAATAGATAATATAAGAATAACATCAATTCATACAATTATAACAGCACATACAGTTTGACTAAATTCTGATTTACCATAACAGGCAATCCGTATGAGCATAGCCTGTTGAAACGAATAACCGCAAGTTCTCGGAAACGCTCTGCAAGCGTTTCTGGGGGCTTTTTCTTTTCAGCGGTTAGTTTTGCTCTGAGGGAATTTCTCGTTCGTCCGGGGTTGTTTTATCAAACAAATTTATGAAGATTTGCAAAAAAAATATTATTGTGCTATAATATAAATAATGCTAATCAATTCGGGGGTGAAAACGGTGTTCAGAATACTTGTTGTAGATGATGATATACACATAAGCGAGCTTTTGACAGAAACGCTTACAAAGGCGGGATATACCGTAGACAAGGCTTTTTCGGGAACAGAGGCTTTGCTTGTGCTGTCGAAAAATAAGCCCGACCTGATTTTGCTTGACCTTATGCTGCCGGGGCTTTGCGGCGAAGAATTATTGCCGAAAATAAAGGATATTCCCGTGATTGTAGTTAGCGCGAAAGCCGATGTTTCGGACAAGGTCGGACTGCTGCTCGGAGGGGCTGCGGATTACGTCACAAAGCCGTTTGATATACACGAATTGCTTGCGAGAATTGCCGTGCAATTACGAAAAAGGAACGCTGACGACCGCGTTTTAAAATATCGGAATATAACGCTATATCTTGATAAATTGACAGTTATGCTTGACAACACGGAAATTCGTCTTACGCGGACAGAATGTGCAATTTTGAAGCTGCTTATGCAAAATCCCGATATGCCTATAGGGAAAACGACAATTCTTGAAAATATCTGCTATGATACGCCCGACTGCACGGAACGTTCCCTGAAACAGCATATCAGCAATATTCGGCACAAGCTACAGGCGGTTGACGGAAAAGACTATATTGAGGCGGTTTACGGGATAGGTTTTAAAATGAAATCTTGACGAAATTTTGACGTTTTCTTGACCGATTTCTTGACCTTTATGTGGTATAATGTTTTCAGAAAATATGAGGAGGCTTTTTATGGAATACGTTCTGAAAACTAACAACCTTTGCAAGCAATACCGCCATTTCAAGGCACTTTGCGGGCTTTCAATGCACATTCCCAAGGGCGCGGTCTACGGATTTGTCGGGAAAAACGGCGCGGGTAAAACAACGCTTATCCGACTGATTTGCGGGCTGCAATATCCGACAAGCGGAGATTTTGAATTATACGGTGTGAAAAATACCGACAGGGGAATTTCAGGCTCCCGCAGCAGAATGGGGGCGGTTGTGGAAACACCGTCAATTTATCCGAATATGACTGCTGAGGAAAACCTGAAAATGCAGTACCGTCTTCTCGGTATGCCGAGTTTTGACGGCATACAGGAATTATTGAAACTTGTCGGTCTGGAAAACACGGGAAATAAAAAAGCAAAGAATTTTTCTCTCGGTATGAAACAGCGTTTAGGGATAGCAATTGCCCTTTGCGGAAATCCCGATTTTCTAATTCTTGACGAGCCTATAAACGGTCTTGACCCGCAGGGAATTATTGAAATTCGCGAACTAATTTTAAAGCTCAACCGCGAACGGCAAATTACCGTACTTATTTCAAGCCATATTCTTGACGAGCTTTCAAAGCTTGCCACGCATTACGGGTTTATTGACAACGGAAGAATTGTAAAAGAAATGAGTGCGGAAGAACTCGAGCAAGCCTGCCGGAAATGTATCCATATGACCGTGACAGACACAAAAATTCTTGCAAGAGTACTGGACGGTATGGAAATCACATACAAAATTCTTGATGAAAAAACGGCTGATGTTTACGCAAAGCCGAATTTCTCGCAGCTAGCCCTTGCCCTTTCCAAAGAAAATTGCGAGGTTATTTCCATGGAGGAGCATGATGAGAATTTAGAGAGCTTTTTTGTAAATTTAGTGGGAGGTGCAAATCATGAGTAAACTTTTATCCACAGAATTTTATAAACTCCGCAGAAAATTCGTCACAATTCTTGTTATAACTATCGCATTTGCTGTTTTCGTAGCGTTTATCTCGACGTCAAGCTATGGCTCCTTCTATCTCGGAATAAGTATGTTCCTGACTATGTTCGGACTAATCATATGCGGAATTACGGGTGTTTTCATTAGTCAGGATTTTACAAATAACACGATACGAAACAAGCTGATAATAGGTCACAAAAGAATAAATATTTATTTGTCATATCAAATTATATTTGCGGCATTGGCATTTATTATGACCACAGCTTTTATGGCAGCTTATATTTTATCCGGGAATATTTTTTCAAATTTTGAAGTATTTCGGACAAGTGAGATTGACGCGGCTGAAATGCGGGTTTACAGGGATAACTTTTTCAAGACGTTGCCTGTTTATCTTATTGCATCACCCGCGCTAACAACATTGGGCGTGTTTATTTCCATGACGGCAAAGAGCAGCATAGGCGGCGTTCTGACCGTAATTGTGGCATATATGTTAAATTCCTTACCGCTTTTGAATGAATTGGATGAGCTTTTTTCTGAAAGTAAATTGATTGAAATTTTCAAATGTATCAATCAGGTTTTGCCCTCCTCGCAGATATTTTTAATGGAGAACTTTTCAGCGGAAGCGGATTTTTCACCGTTGAAATATATAGTATATTCATTAGCTTTTGCGGTTGTACTGATTGTGCTTGGCTATGCGATATTCAGGAAAGCGGATCTGAAATGAGGTGCAAGGAATGAGTAAGCTTTTAAGGGCGGATTTTTCAAGGCTTTTTAAAAACAAAATATTTTGGCTCGGAGTGCTGTTTATGGCGGGACTTGCGGGATTTGTGACGTTCACGCGTTGGAGCGATATGCGGGCTGTTCCCGAGTATTACGGTTCGTCGGACGGGCTTCTTTTTGTGGGCGGAATGTACGTTGACATTGTGATTGCCGTGGTGACGGGTATTTTTGTCGGTACGGATTACAGCAGCGGAACAATTAGGAATAAACATATTATCGGGCATTCAAGAACGGCAATGTATTTGTCAAATTTAATTATCTGCTCAACTGCGTCGGTTATTATGCACCTTGCGTTTATTGCCGTGATTGTCGGAAGCTCCGCGATTGGAATTATCGGCGAGTTTGAAATGTCCGCCGGGACAATAACGGGGCTTGTATTGACGTCAATTTTTTCAATTGCTGCGATATCGGCAATGACGCTGTTTATTTCAATGATAATTCCGAAAAAATCGGCAGGAGTCGTTACGGCAATGGTATTATCGATATTCATGATTTTAATTGCAAATACGATAGATTACAGGCTTGCTGCAAAAGAGTACATTATGCCGTATCATATCTCGGTTATGAACGACGACGGAACAGAACAGGAAATTGAACAGCAGTCGGTGGAAAATCCGAAATATCTGACAGGAGCTAAAAGAGAGGTTTTTCAATTTATCCACGATACTCTCCCTGTTGACCAGATGATGCAGATAAGCAGCGAAATCGGAAATGTAGATTTTATTCCGCGCTCCTTGGCTGTAATTGTGATAACAACAGGAGCGGGAATTTTAATTTTCCGCAAAAAGGATTTGAAATAAGAGGTAATTTAATGCAGTATTTGTGGTTTTTTCTGATTGTTGTGATAATAATTTTGCTTGTAAAAATCGTGATGATGAAAAAGACTGCAAGGGAAATTTCCAAACAATTTGAAGAAATCCTGAAAACCGATACAAACTCGCTCATTACCGTTTCGGGCAACGACAGGGAAATGAAAAAGCTTGCCGACAATATCAACAAGCAGCTTAAAATTCTGCGTAAAGAATATCTTCGGTACAGGCAGGGCGATATTGAATTAAAAACGGCAATTACAAACATATCCCACGATATTCGCACGCCGCTGACAGCTATATGCGGTTATCTTGATCTGATGCAGGACAACTCGGACACTGCAAAAACAAATGAATATATTTCAATCATCAAAGAGCGCGCGGAGCTTATGAAACAGCTTACGGAGGAATTGTTCCGATATTCCGTAATTCTTTCGGATAATTCGGAGCTGAAAACGGAAAATATCCTTATAAATCGGGTGCTGGAGGACAGCATTATGGATTATTATGCGGTGCTTACGAAAAAAGGAATTTCTCCGAAAATACAAATTACCGAAAAGCAAATTTTTGCAAAATTAAACAAGGATTATCTTGCGAGAATTTTTTACAATCTGCTCAATAATGCCGTAAAATACAGCGACGGCGATTTACGGATAACGCTTTCCGACAGCGGCGAAATTGTTTTTGCAAATACCGCAAAGGAGCTGTCCTCCGTGCAGGTAGAACGGCTTTTCGACAGATTTTACACCGTAAAAGCCGCAAGGAATTCCACGGGACTCGGCTTGTCGATAGCGCGGACGCTCGCGGAGGAAATGGGAGGGACAATTTCGGCGGAATATAAAGATGACGTTTTAAAAATCAGGCTTATATTCAATTTATAAATACTTAAGGACGCTTGCGCTCTGCAGCTCCCGGCACAGACAGCCTACTTTTGATTTTTTGAACAGAAAATAATGAGTGCGTAATGCTTTGGCGGTTATAACCAAAAGTTACAACTGATAAACCAAAAGAGACTTCTCACGGGGTCTCTTTTTTGTATAATAAAATCAGAACACAGGGTGAAAGAATGAAACGTTTAGTGTTATGATTGATGATTATGTTTATTTTTACGGCCTGCGGGGTGAGTAATTTTGATAGTGACAGCAATTCTTTTACAGAGAATAACGCAATTTCCGACGTTATAAATTACTACTCGTTCGGCGATTGGGGCAGTCAGGTTTTCCCCGTAAACCGCGGTTATTACAGCAACGATACGATCGGGAATTTGCGGCTTACGTGGTACAACAACATTGACCCGCAAAAAACGGTTGAGATTGCAAACTATCTGAAAAACCGCGCCGACAACGGCAAACGTATTTTACGACATATACACCGACGAGAAAAATGCTGCCGACCCTGCAGTTTGTTTTTCTTCAAAGGTGCGCCTAATGCGAAATTTGCCGTGTACAATGCGGGCGGCGGGGAGCTTTTCGAGGTGCCAACGGTAACGCCTTATTCCGAGAGCCACAACGCCTGCATTGAGCAGGAGGGCGCAAAATTGCCCGTGAAAACGGGATAGATTTTATTCCCGCGATCGGCGGCGGAAGCGTTATCGACTGCTGCAAGGTAATCTCCGGTTCATTTGACGCGCTTTCACACTGCATGGAAACCTATATGGGAACTCCGAGCGACTTGCCGTCATTCACACCGCGTTGTATTGGTTTATGCTTCCCGAAGCAGAAAAAAATTTGCCGAGGAGTTTATAAACGCGCTTGCCGATTTCATCAAGGAAGTCAGGCTGCCGACAAGGTTCTCCGAAATGGGCATAGACGCCGACTACAAAGCGATTGCGGACAGCACGGTTTTGACGGGCGGGTGCTGCAAGAAATTCACGAGGGAAGAGCTGTTTTGCGTGCTGAAAGAATGCAGTTGAGGAGTTGCAATGAAGAGGGTCTTTAGTATGTTTTTTTCGGGAATTATGACAACTTAAATTATTGTCAGATATGTACAGAACACATTCTTTGTCAAATATATTTTTCAAATCTGCATTGTTCGTAAACCTGCTCTCCAATCAGTGTTATAGCTTGTTTCGGGCACAGGCTGATGCAGCGGTAGCACATTGTACATCTGCTGCCCGCGGTCACTTTATTGTTTTCAATTATTATATTTCCCATGGGGCAATTTTGGCTGCACAGTCCGCACCCAATGCACAAATTACTGATTTTCAATTTATCGGAGTAATTTGCCGTTTTATTATAAAACCATAATCTTTGCCCGAAAAGCCCTTTAATATGTGCTGTAAAACTCAATCCTTCGCGCAGATATTTTCCGGATTTAATTTGCTTTGCAGCTTCTTCAATGCGTTTGTCGGCGGCTTTTACAATTTGTCTGTTTTCTTCAATGCTCTTTTTTAAAAGCTTGCTGTCGCATACCGAATCGGGCATTTTAATCTGCAAACCGCCAAGTATCACCGCGCCGTATTTCTTTAAAATCCGAGCTGTACAGCCTGTTCCGTCGCCGCTGAAAAGTCCCATGGTATTTACGCAAAACACCTTTTTTCCGCTCCATAAAGATGAATTGTTTTTTATAAAATCACGCACCATAAACGGAGCGTTTGAAAACTGCGTCGGATAGCCGAGTACGATTGTATCGTGTTTTTTCAATATTTTAATAATATCGGAATGTTCAAGCGGAAAACATTCCGCGGACAAATCTAACAATTTAACTAATTTTTCAATGCAATGTTTTGTGTTGCCTGTCCCGCTTAAATATACTCCTACCATTTTATACCCCCGTTAAATTAAAAAATTACCTTTACAATTATATCACATAAAAATAGAAATATCAAGTACCAAAGCATCTATGCCGAAAATAATTTGAATGGGATAACCCAGAAGGGCTGAATATATTCAAGATATTTACAGAGGATAGCAAAATAAATTATTTGTTTCAGTAGAGAGGAATTTCGGTTCGATGATAAGCGGGATTTTGCTTTCGCGAACGGTTTTCGCGTTCCTCGGAAACCGACCCTTGCAGACAGCCGCGCAAACCGCACACCTGCTTTGCGCGTACCGGGGCTTTGCGGTTTTGTCGCTGCATTTGGGGCTGCACCGGGACAACATTCTGAACATGGCAGAAAGCCTTTTCAAGAAAAATTTCGCGGGGTATATGTTTTTACAGATCCACTTCGTTTTCTTCAACCTTGACGAACCCCTGATCTTGTATCTTTTGGACTATCTTGCGGTTATGGGAGCGTTTGTCTGCGTGGGGTATTATCTTGCTAGGATTTTGAAATATAAGAGGTCGGAATTTTTGAGTTCTGACCTCTTATTTTATAAAATCCGCCCGCAGCCTTGAAGCTACGGTCGGATTTCAACTACTGTACACAGCATTATCCGCCGTTAGGCGGATAATGCGTTCACTGTCAACTGTAAACTGAAAACTCCCCCGACCGGACTTAAACCGGTGATCCCTTGCAATGTTGTGTTTCTCCCAAAGGTATTTCTCTGCTTCCCGAAGTTTCATAAAGCCTGTGCGTGATAGAAACAACGGTGCGGTTTTCGGAAGCTGCTCTCAGGGCATTCATAACGGCGTTTTCCGTCGAACTATCGAGATTTGCCGTTATCTCGTCCAACAGCAGTATATCGGGCTCTGCCGCTATTGCTCTTGCAATTGACAACAGCTGAAGCTGTCCCTGTGAAAACTGCTTAGGGGTGCATATTGTATCAAGTCCGTTTTCAAGAGCGTTCACCGTATCATTAAGACACTCCGTTTCAAGTGCTTTCAGGATCTGACTTTCCGTTATATTCGGGTCGCGCATGGTTATCTGGTCGCGGACTGTACCCGTGAGCAAGCGAAAATCCTGCTCAACATATCCGAAAATGCCGCGTTTTCGCTCGTCGGGAATATCCGAAGCGTTTTGCCCGCCTACAAGGATTTCCCCACTCTGCGGTTTGTACAACCCCAAAATCAGCTTGAATATCGTGCTTTTGCCCAAGCCTGTTCTTCCCGTAAGCGTTGCAAACTCGCCCGAATTTACCGTAAACGACGCGCCTTTAATCACCTCTTTGTCATCGGTGTAGCCGAAATGAACGTTGTCGGCTTTAATTTCGGACGAGGCGAGTTTTTGTGGAAATCCCTCAAGGCTCGGAATTTCGCGCTCTTTCTCATTAAAAAACTCGATTATCCTCTTAACGCCCGCTATTGCCGACTGAACGCTCTGAATTTCCATGGCAATCTCTTCAAGCGGCTTGAAAACCTTTGTAACATACGATATTATCGCAACGGCAGTACCAACCGACATACCGAAAAATGCGCGAAACTCGCCGCCTGCCGCCGAACATATCATCATAACCGCAATTATAACAGTGCTTAAAAGCGGGATAATGGGCGAATATGACGAATCGAGGAAGTTGTTTTCATTTACCGCGTCAAAGCTGTCTTTTATGCAGGAGTCGTACTTTTCCTCCATAAAATCCTCTTTTGCATATGCGTGAATAGTGCGTATGTTTTTGATTGTTTCAGGGATATAACTGTTCGCTCTGCTTATGGCGGCGCGGTTTTTAAGCTGTGCGCCGAGCATTTTTCTTCTGAAAACCTTTGTGATGAAAAACAGCGGTACAGCGGAAACCGCCAAAAGTATGCCCAGTCCCGCGCTTTTTGAGAAAACAACCGCAAGAATGCCGATAATTTTCAGCGCGTCAATCGCCATTCCGATTATGCCTTTTGTAAACAGCGATTCCAGAGTATCTGCGTCGCCCACAAATCTTGAAACAACCGCTCCCGATTTGTTTGACACAAAATAGTCCGCAGGCAGTCTTGAAAGCTTTGCGCACATCGCGCTTCTTATCCCGTGCGTTACTTTCTGTCCGAAAACCGTTATCAGTATCTGCTTCAACGCGTTAAACGAGTCGTTAAGCGCGAGCAGGAAGAAGTATGTCAGTATAAGTTTCAGCGCAATATCCTGCTTTTCCGTCAGCCTGTTTACTATTTCTTCAAGAACAAGCGGCGGCACAACTTCCGACGCTACCGCGCCGACTATGACGATAAGTATTCCGATAACAAGGAATTTGTTCTTTTGTATGATATTCAGCAATACTTTCTTCATTTCTGTTCGCCTCCCGCCGTCTGCAAGCCGTATAATTCGGCGTATTTCGCGTTTGTCTGCATAAGCTTTTCGTGAGTTGAAACCGTGATTTCTCCGTCTTCAATCCACAAAACCCGTTCTAATTGCGGAAACACCGACAGCCTGTGCGAAATCAGTATGATTATGCTGTCAGAGGCGTTTTTTCTGATGTTTTCGAGAATTTCGCGCTCGGTCTTTTTGTCAACGGCTGAAAACGGGTCGTCAAGTATCATTATAGCCCGTTTGTGGCAAAGCGTTCTCGCAAGGGCAAGTCTTTGCTGCTGTCCGCCCGAAAGCCCCGCGCCGCCGTTTCCTACGGGACTTTCGGGGGAAACCTCGCTGTCCATGCATACAAGCTTTAAATATGCCTCAGCGTCAGCATTATCGCCCAGCAGAATGTTTTCGCTTATCGTCCCCTGAAACAGCTCGCTGTCGTGACCCATATACCCGACAACCTGCCTGCGCTGTGAAATGAGCGTTGAAAGCTCGTCAATGCCGAATTTTATCGAGCCCTCGTAGTTGTATTCACATAAGAAAACTCTCCCGAAAACGGATTTTCCGCTTGCCACCGCGCCCGTAACGCCGATTATCTCGCCGGGCTTTGCCGTAAAATTCACGGAATTTAATACATATTCTCCGTTTGGAAAAGCAAACGAAAGGTTTTCGACAGTAAGCGTCTTTGGACTTTCGGGCAGGGGAATTTCCTCTTTCGGAATGTTTTTCAGCAGCGGTTTAATCCTCACCCATGAAACCTTCATTTTCTGAACGGCGTTAAACAGCTTTGCCGTATTCGAGGACTTCTGCGCAAGCTTTGTAAAGCAGGAAAGAAACGTTGTAAATTCGGCGATAGTCCAAGTGCCGTTTAAGATTTCCCACGCGCCGAAATATATTATAAAAATGACGCTGATAAGGGTGATTATGTGATAAAGCGGCTGAAGGCTTGTTTCCCAGAGCCCCGAGCGTATTCCTTTCTTTTCATAGTCCGCAAGGTCATTTTCATACAGCCTGTTTTGATTTTCGTCCTGACCGAAAACACGGTAGGTGACTGCGTTTTCTATTCTGTCAAGCGTAGCCTCGTTAAGTCTTCCCGCGCTTTCTTTGTATGCGGCAGTGCTTCTTGCAACTCTTTGCTTCATACTTCCCGCAAGAATATATGCCGCAGGCGGGAATATAAGCGAGATAAGCGCGATTTTTAAATCGCATAAACAAAGCGTTATAATGTACGACAGCATAAGAACACCCGTGTCGAAAATCTCTGTCGTGAATTTCCTTACGCCCTCAACGCAAACGTCAACGTCCGCAATCGCCTTTGTCATAACCTCTCCCGTACTTTCTTCGGAAAGCTCGGATGACGGTCTGTGCGCAAGAGTCCTGAACAAAATTCGCTTCATAGAGCGGTTTATGTTGTTTGCGAAAATTCTGACGGAAAGACGCTTGAAAAATCTCGCCGCCTGTACTATGGTTATAACTCCTATGTATATAAGCGCAAGCGTTATCATATCGGAAACTGTTTTATTCCCGCCGATTATGTCGCTTAACATCTGCGCTAACTGCCCCTCAAAATACGGCTGAGCGGTCATTCCCGCGTTAAACAGCGTTCCCGAAATTGCAACAAGAACAAGCGTTCGTTTTTCAGCCTTTACGAAGTTCATTATCTTTGACGGGTCTTTGATTGCTTTTTTCATAAAATCCCTGCGTTTCATTTTAATCTTAAATCACGGACATTTCTTATTTTACCACATTCCGCGGTTTTTTGCAATAGCTTTTCGGCATAGCTTGACAAATCGGTAAAAATTATGTATAATGAGATATATAATTATTTGGGAAAAACAGGGAGGTATTATGGACAGAAACAACAGACCCCATTCCCGTGACAAAAACGTAAGCGGGCAAGGTGGCGGCGTTCACCGCAGAGGAACAGGACTTGGCACAGGCAGAGTTGGTTCCCGCGATTACAGCTCGTCGTCGGGAAACTCGGATAACTTCGGCAGTTCCGGAAGTTCCGGCAGACGTTCCTATTCGGGCGGCGGAGGCGTCAGACGAGCGGCAATAGGCGGCGGCAGTTCGGTTGGACTTATTATCATCATTGTTCTGGTGCTGCTGTTTAAAAACGGCGTCTGCGGGAACCTGCTTGACGGAATTTCTTCGGACAGCGGGATAACATCCGATGTCGGAAGCGGAATAACGTCCGATGTCGGCGGCGGCAATGTAAACCACGGCGTTGCCGCGGGTTCGCGCGCGAAAAGGACAAGCATACTCGGCGGCAGCAACGATACCGTAACGCTTATGGTTTATATGTGCGGAACGGACCTTGAAAGCAAATACGGAATGGCTACTGCGGACATGAACGAAATGCTCGCGGCAAGCAAAAATTTCGGCGATAATTTCAACCTCGTCGTTTACACGGGCGGCTGTAAGAAATGGCAAAGTTCCGACATAAGCAACTCGCAAAACCAGATTTTCTCCGTTAAAAACGGAAAACGCACGCTGCTCAGAAGCGAAAGCGCAAAGTCGATGACCGACCCAGATACGCTTTCGGGATTTATAAAGTATTGCACCTCGAATTTCCCCGCAAACCGAAACGAGCTTATCCTGTGGGATCACGGCGGCGGCTCGATAAGCGGCTACGGCTACGACCAGCGCCATCCGCGCAGCGGCTCCATGACGCTCGACGGAATAAACCGGGCGCTTGAAAACGCGGGCGTGGAGTTCGATTTCATCGGCTTTGACGCGTGCCTTATGGCGACGCTCGAAAACGGGCTCATGCTCAGCAAATATGC